>JACRLA010000332.1 GCA_016215145.1 Chloroflexota bacterium | reverse complement strand
GGTGGCAAATAATTTTTTCAGGAGACTAACATGACCCAACTTACGAAAACCTCTGTACCTCAAAACACTTCAAGCTGTTGCGCGCCAAGCGATATTAAACAAACCGAAGTGCGCGAAGCAGTGCGTGAGCATTATGCCGAGCGCGCCCGCACCTCAACCTCGTGTTGTGGAAGCAATACTCTCTACGACGAATCGTTGATCTCCAATGTCCCCGCCGAGATTTCAGACTTCACGCTCGGCTGCGGTGATCCGATCACGATGGCGAATCTCAAAGAAGGCGAAACCGTTCTCGATCTTGGTTCGGGCGGCGGGCTGGATTGTTTTCTCGCCGCGCAACGAGTCGGCGCAAGCGGTAAAGTGATCGGCGTGGATATGACGGCGGAGATGTTGGCGAAAGCGCGAGCAAACGCCACGAAGATGAAGGCGACCAATGTAGAATTTCGAGAAGGGTATCTCGAAGCGTTGCCAGCTGAAGATTCAAGAGTGGACGGTGTGATCTCGAATTGCGTCATCAATCTTTCGCCCGACAAGCCGCAAGTGTTCCGCGAAGTGTATCGCGCTTTGAAACACGGCGGGCGCATTTCGGTTTCAGATATTGTGACGAATGGCGAGATGAATCCGTTGGTGGCTAAAGGGATGGAGGCGTGGGCGGCGTGCGTGGCGGGCGCGTTGGACATGAAAGAGTATGTGAGCGGACTCACCGACGCAGGGTTTACCGACGTGCGCGTGCAGCCGAAAGATAAAACTCAAAACTTTCTCTCCGCGCTGCCGGTGGGTGTGCCGTTCTCGGCGACGATCACGGCGAGAAAAATTTAAAACCTTTGAACGCTGATGTCGCTGAATAATGCTGAGATAGGCTGAATGATTCTTTATATCGGCGTTCATCAGGAATGGGAATTCAATAAGAGTCCGGTTACGTTCCTTAGGTGACTGTCAGGGGGCGTATAAATCGTGAAAATTCGGCGCACCCGTCGCCCCCTGACAGTCACCTTCTATAAAACATGAACAAAATTATTTTTCGCAACGCCACATCGTCGGATTGGGATTGCATCGCGCAACTTCTTCAAGAGGCAAAACTGCCGCTCGACGGCGCGCGAGATCATCTCGATCATTTCGTATTGGCGATCAAAGATGAATCGGTGATCGGTTGTGCCGGGTTAGAGGTGTATGGCGAGTGCGCGTTATTGCGCTCGGTGGCGGTGAGCGCGGGCGAGAGGGGAAAGGGATTAGGAATCCAGTTGGTGCGGCAGATTTTAGATCAAGCAAAAGCGAAACAACTCGGCACGATCATCTTGCTGACCGAAACCGCGCCAAACTTTTTTCCGAAATTTGGATTCCGAATCATCAAGCGTGACGACGCGCCCGCGTCGGTGAAAGAGTCTATCGAATTTAAAGAGGCGTGCTGCGAGTCGGCGGTGACGATGAGGCTTGATCTGGCAGGTGGCGGATAGCGTATTGCATATAGCGTATTGCGTATTGCGTATCGCCCGTCACGCATCACGCATCACGCATCACGCCATTTGCCATCAGCCATTGTCCATCTGCTTTACTGCCCCAACACTTTATTCACCGCGCCGATCATATTCTGCCGCGCAGCTTCGCTATCGGCGAGATGTTTGTCGTAGCCCGCCCGATCACCCGACGCCAGCGCGGTGTAGGCGGCAACACGTTCCTCAAAAAATTGCACCGCAAAATTTTTGGCGGGGGTTAAGCAATCTGCAATGGGTTGGCGTTTCATCGCGTCGCGCGCCGTTGTAAAAACCGTTTGCCCTTCCTTGCCGATCTTCGTTTGATCTTGAGTCGTCTTTTGAATCGCTTCCACTTTGGCAATGGCGGCTAACGCCAGATCGGATTGGGTCTGCGCCAAAATGATCGCCGCCTCCGCGCCACAGGCAAGCTGCCCGACGGTGGCGGCAACCGCCGCAGTCGGCGGCGACACCCGATTCGAAATACGAGTCGCGGCAGCGCGAGTCGAGTCTGATCCACAGGCTGTCAACACAATCGCTACTAATACGAAACATTTCCTCATCAATTCAATTTCTCCTGTCACGTAATTTACCACTTAATCGAGATTTAATGATTCGACCCTCCCGAAGGTTCTAAAACCTTCGGGAGGGTCTGCCATAAGTGGGATTGTTGAAGTATCATACTTCTGTTACTCTTTTTCATGCAGACGTTCCAATGCAACGTAAATACAAATGCAGACGTTGCAACGCAACGTCTCTACGAACGCAGACGTTGCAACGCAACGTCTTTACAAAATCTTGTTACCGACAATGTTCAATGGAGGCTTCTATGCGTCACATATTTGAAAATTTGATTCGAATCTTTTTTGTTGCAACGTTTGTGCTGGCTGCGTTCTCTTCATCTCAGCCAGCGCAAGCGCAAGCGGCATGTGATCCCGCCGCCGCGTGTTTCGATGCGAGTTTCCCTCAATCGAACATGAGCGGCGATTTTTATCTCAACGGAAAAATGATCGCGCAGAACGTGAACAGCGCGCGGTTGGTCGGCACGCCCAATGCCAACAACGTCGTTGAGGTGAAGAACATCAAAGACACCGCCAACGAGGGCTTCGGCGATCTTTATAACTACACCGATCAATCGCTCACGATGTGGGGCTGGCAAGGTTTCGCCAC
Source organism: Chloroflexota bacterium (assembly GCA_016215145.1). GTDB lineage: Bacteria > Chloroflexota > Anaerolineae > Anaerolineales > VGOW01 > VGOW01. The sequence goes on along the minus strand of JACRLA010000332.1, from coordinate 1,509 downwards.
GCCGATCATGTTTTACGTCAATCGCAATTACGTCAAAGGCAAACTGATCATCACCGTTGCCAGTTGGTATGGCGATAACATTGTTGCCGATCTTTTTCTGGATGGGACGCAAGTCGGCACGCAGACGGCGAAAGTAGAATTGAATGTCAAAGACGGCGCGCACACGGTGGAAGCGAAGAACATCACCGATCCAAATATCGTCGGCAAATTTCAATACAGCAACGCCTCGCAACCGGCGTGGGTCTATGCCGGCGCGTATCCATCGTACGCCGCGCTCTACCCCAACCGCACGTCGCTCGTCGGCACGTTGTATCTTTACTGCGAACTGCTCAACAAAGCATTCACCGATAACGCCAAGTGTTTAGTGAAAGAGGGCGACAAAGAACTCGGCACGATTGAAAATTATTCGACGGGCAATTATTTGCTGTCCATCGGCAAGCATAACGTTACCGTTTCGGCAACAGGCGCGGCGGCAAATAAATGGAAAAGTGCCACGCTATCGAACATCGAAATTTTTGGCGACTCGTACGTCTCGCAGAATGCCATCTTGGAATATGTGCCGGGTGCGGCAGCCGCGCCGAGCGCAGGTGGCGCCGCCTCTTCCAGTGGAACGACTCTCAACAACCCGACCAATGTAGATCGCGTGGTGTTAGCGGACTACTTGATGTGGTACGACCACTCGACCTTCGATGGAAATAAAACTTGGGATGTGCCGCGCGATGGACCGTATAACTCCGACGACTTCAGCATCATTCAACGCCATGTTGCCCAAGCCCAACAAGCGTGCCTGAACGGTTTTGCCGCACATTGGTACGGGCCCAATGAACCACGCACCACCGGCAACTTCAACAAACTGATGCAAGCATCTGCCGGTACGAGCTTGCGCCACGCCATTGTGATCCAAACCAATATCTTGCCCGGCGCAAACAATGACTCTATCGCCGATGCGGTGCGCTACGTCATGAACAATTGGACCGGGAGCGGCAACTATTTAAAACTGGGCGGCAAGCCGGTGATCTTCTTCACCGATATGCCGCGCCCGTGGGGCGGTGATGCCGCCGCGCTCGACGCGTGGAATCAAATTCGCAATGCCGTTGACCCGCAACACACAACGATCTGGATGGCAGAAGGACTCTATCCGACTTTCAACCCGCCGTTTGATGGACAGTATGTGTATCGCATTGATCACAAAGATTATCCGCAGTCGTGGCTCAAGCAAGCGCGTTGGGCAGCGCAGCTCAAGCAAACGGCGCAATTGAACAACACGTATTTTTATTTTGCCGATACGATTGCCGCCGGTTTTGACGACACCAAATCCGTTAACGCTCCCGGCGATTTGCGAAGCGACGCGCCACACTTCGCGCGTGATCGTCAAGGCGGGCAGTATTACCGCGAGACGTACACCTCTGAGCTCTACACCGGCGGTGATTTCTTGCTGGTCAAATCGTTCAACGAATGGATCGAAGGCACACAGATCGAACCGGGAAAAACTTACGGCGATCTCTACAT
>JACRLA010000331.1 GCA_016215145.1 Chloroflexota bacterium | reverse complement strand
TCAAACAAGTAGAATTGCCGACCATCGTCGAGCCGCGTTATCTTGTCATCTTCAACAAAACTGCCGCCACGCCGAACAAATATCCACGACGGGCAGGCACCCCGGCGAAAGAACCGATTAAGTAAAGGATGAAGGAAGAATTATGAAGGATGAAAGATTCGTTCTTCACAACTCTACTGATCATTATCAACCGTTAATTTGTAAGCCGCCCACGCAATCTCGTTTTCCCACAACTTCACCGTGACAAATTTTAGAGTGCTGGCTTGGATGCGACTCGCCAGAGTCGTGCAGAGGATTCGCGCGAAGTGTTCAATGCTGGGGTTGAGCCCGTTGAACTCTGGAAGATCGTTGAGGGTTTGGTCGCGGTAATAAGCGACGAGATCGCCGAGATGTTTTTCGATGTCTACGATGTCAACTAAATAGCCATGTTCATCCAGCGAGTCGCCCTCAAGTTGAACTTCAATCACATAGTGATGTGAGTGTTTAAAATTCTCCGCGCCCCAATCTCCGCCGATGAGGAAATGTTGGGCAACGAAATCTCGTTTGACGGCGACAGTGTACATGAGCTCTCCTGTAAATGGTTTAACACGAAGGCACGAAGACTCCAAGACACAAGGTTTTAAATTTCTTTGTGGCTTCGCGCCTTGGTGCCTTGGTGTTTAAACAGAATCATAATCGAAGACCACCTGCATTGTTTCCTCGGGTCGTTGGTCTAACAATTGATACGCCTTCGCGGCGTCGCTTAATTTAAAACGGTGAGTGATGAATCGTGAAGGTCTGATCTGTTTCAGCATCTTCAACACAGTTTCAAAACGCCGCGCTTTCGTCCAGCGCGATGTGAGTTCGGGTGAGAGTGTGCTGACTTGACTGCTGATGAGTTTGATTCGGCTGCGATGAAAACGCCCGCCCAGACTCAACTGGGCTGTCTTCGTTCCATACCACGAGCCGATCACCACTCGCCCGCTAAAACCTGTTAATTCAATTGCTTGATTCAACGCCGTAGGTGCGCCTGTGAGTTCGTAAGTGAGGTCGGCATCGCCGTGTTTTGTTGTATCGCACTCGTCTGCGTCGAGACTTAACGTTGCGCCGCACTTTAGAGAGAGTTCACGCCGAAGCGGGTAACGGTCTAGCGTGATTAAACTTTCGAGAGGGATGTGCGAGAGCAAACTTGTGGTGAGCAAGCCAATGATGCCCTGACCCAAAACGATCACCCGCTCGCCGACCACGGGGGCGCCGTCGTGCAAAAAGTTGACCGCTGTTTCCATGTTGGGCAGAAAGACGGCGTCATCGGGATCGAGATCGGGCGGGAGAGGGATAAGATCGTGAATCGAAGCGGCGAAGTGAGTCTCGTGCGGGTTAAATGAAAAAACGATTCGATCTTGCCACACGGGATCGATCTCGCGCCCACACGCAATTATTTTTCCAACGGCGCAGTAACCATACTTAAGCGGAAAGGCAAGCGAGCCGTTGAGTGAGGCAATCGTGTCATCGGCGTTAAGTTCTTGCGGCGCTTCGCCACGATAAATAAGCATCTCTGTTCCGGCGCTGATGGCGGAGCGAATGGTTTGGACGAGGACGTGATGGGGGAGGAGAGTGGGGATCGGAGATTCTTGAATTTGGATAGTGCGGGGAGATGTGAAGATTAATGATTGAAGATTCATGAAACGCTGGATGTTGGAGGTTAGACGTTGGAAATGAGATCGGCTTCAACGATGAGATCGATTCCAAGTTGGCGGTATTGTACGTTATCAAGTGTGGCAGTTGAATCTATTTTAAGCCCGTTGAGGAGTTGGGGGGAGATGGTGATGATGAGTTTATCGGCGAGGTGCTGGGTGAGGAAGGATTGAATCACGGTGGCGCCGCCCTCGATCATGAGTCTTTTGATTCCGAGTTCGCCAAGTTGATCCAGAAGTGAGGCGAGATTTACATGCCCCCGCGAATCAGAATCGGCGCGGATGATTCGCGCGCCCAAGGCTTCAAGTTGAGTTTGACGTTGAGGGTCAGGACGGGAGGCGGCAACCCATAGGGGATGAGAGGGATGTTTAAGCAGACGGGCAGTGAGCGGAATCCGAAGAGTGCTATCCAACACGATGGGCTGCGGGTTCACTCCATCCATCTGTTTGAGTGTGAGCAGTGGATCATCATTGATGACGGTGTTGACTCCAACGAGGATGCCGTCGTGCGAGGCGCGCAGTTCGTGAGTCATTTTCATCGACTCGTCGCAACTGAGTCGAATCGGTGCGCCATCGCGCGCGGCGATGCTGCCGTCAATACTTTGGGCGTAAGTGAGCGTGACGAATGGACGCACTCGACGCATCAATTTTTGGAATCAAAATACAGCGCGGCGACGAGAAGAATCTCTATGGCTTTATCGGTGTAACCCAACACATCGCTTTTATCTCCGATAGCGACCCACGCCAAAATTGTCACGGCGGTGTAACCGATGTAAACCCAACGCAGCGTTGAGTCGCGCCCTTCGAGAAATGGCAGTTTCATCCACTTCATGTAAAGCGTGAGTAATGCCAGATAGCCCAAGCCGTTGACGATGAAGCCCGGCATGATCTGTGCGGCGCGCACATTTAAATAAAAATGAATCAGCGCGGTGGCAACAGTGAGAACGATGATGCTGAGTCGCAAGTTAGATTTTGTCATGATGTCTCTCCTCTGTGATGAGAATTATACAAGCCCCTCTTCGCAAAACATTATGAGAGTTCTTTGAGAGCGAACATCAACGCCATCATCGCCCACGCGCTCCCCAACCAATACGGCGCAGATGTGCCAAACGATTCAAAAGCAATGCCCGCCAGTGCGGGACCGATGATCAAATTCAAACTGATCAGGGCTTGCGTGTCGCCCATCACTTTGCCTTGTTGATCGTCGGCGACTCGCTGTGAGATCAAACTGGTGATGGATGGAATGGACAAGCCACTGCCCACTGCCAATGAGCCGACAAGCGGATATAACATCCACTCACTTGAGGCAATGGCGACTCCGTTGAGTGATGCCGCCATGAGCGCGAGACCGATTAACGTTAATCGCCCTTCTCCCACGCGCGGCTGCAATTTGCCGATTAAGAATCCCTGAGTGAACACGGCGCACACAC
>JACRLA010000330.1 GCA_016215145.1 Chloroflexota bacterium | reverse complement strand
TGTGAGTCAGATTAAGAAAGTGATCAGTGAACAGTTATCAGTAAACACTGTGAGCATGAGGCACGAACCCGAAGTGGATTTTCCGAGTGAGGGGGAGCATTATTTAAAAACCGTGACGATCAAGTTCGGTTAAAAGGTGATTGACAACGCTTGTTGAATTGAAGATAATGTCGGTAATCCCCCCTAGTAGCCCGCAGTTCGGCGAAAGGGTACGAAGCCGCCCACGAAGTGAGGTGGCTTCCGTGTTTTAAAACGCCACACATTCTCCAAACCTGCCTCATGGTAAAGCCGAATTCACTCGGCGTATTTTGGTAACACGGCGACTCGCAAAACCCGCGCAGGCGGGTTTCGCTTTGTGTTGGCGCGAATTTATTCGCCCGCCCAAAACCCGAAGGGTCTTTCGCTATTCCCCACGATCATGATTAATATCACTGACAAGAGGCAGAGACGATAGTAAAGTCCATTCATGCCATTTGTTTTAAATCCCCAACAAAGACCTGTGACGTTTGGCAAAACATCACAGGTCTTTGTCATTCAAAAGTGGACACTAGTCATCCGAGATACTGTCATATATCACTAGTGACTATGACAGAGGAGTAATAGGCTTACCTGAAAGAATGCGAAAGACCTTCGAGGTCTCGCGTAGCGCCCCGTAGCGAAGCGGAGCGGGTGAGACCTCGAAGGTCTATCTATGAAGAGGCTAACTATGACTGAGAGAAAAAAAGTAACGATTGACGCTAACGAAGGGGCGGCATACATTGCCCACAAAGTAAGCGAAGTGATCGCCATCTACCCCATCACCCCCTCGTCCTCAATGGGCGAATGGGCAGATCAATGGACGAGTGAAGGCAAGAAAAATATCTGGGGCAGCGTGCCCTTCGTGCAAGAGATGCAGAGCGAAGGCGGCGCGGCAGGCGCGGTGCATGGCGCACTGATGACCGGCGCGCTCACCACCACCTTCACCGCCTCACAAGGTTTGCTGTTGATGATCCCCAACATGTACAAGATCGCCGGAGAATTAACCTCAACCGTCTTTCACGTCAGCGCGCGCGCAGTCGCCGCGCATGCCCTTTCTATTTTTGGCGATCACTCCGACGTGATGGCGGTGCGCCAAACCGGTTGGGCGATGTTGTGTTCCAACTCGGTGCAAGAGGTGATGGACTTTGCCCTCATCTCCCATGCCGCCACGTTAGAAGCCCGCGTCCCCTTTATGCACTTCTTCGACGGCTTCCGCACCTCAGCCGAGGTGATGAAGATCGAACAGCTGAACGAGGATGACATCCGCGCCATGATTGATGATGAACTGGTACGCAAACATCGGGGGCGCGGACTCTCGCCCGAACGGCCGGTGATGCGGGGTTCTGCCCAAAACCCGGACGTGTTCTTTCAAGCGCGTGAGGCTTCGAATCCTTATTACTTCGTTTGCCCGGCTGTTGTGCAAAACACAATGGATCACTTCGCCGAGATCACCGGACGACAATATCGTTTATTCGAATACGTCGGCGCACCCGACGCCGAGCGCGTCGTCGTCAGCATGGGCTCGTCGTGCGAAGTGATTCAAGAGACGGTGGAATTTTTAACGGCGCGCGGCGAAAAAATTGGTTTGCTCAAAGTGCATCTCTATCGCCCCTTCTCCATTGAGCATTGTGTCAAAGCCTTGCCCGCCAGCGTCAAAGCCATCGCCGTGTTAGATCGCACCAAAGAACCCGGCAGCGTGGGCGAACCGTTGTATGTAGATGTGATCACCGCCTTGAACGAAGGATTAGTTAATGGACTCGCCCCATTCAAGGTGATGCCGCGCATCGTCGGCGGGCGATACGGACTCTCTTCCAAGGAATTCACACCGGCGATGGTCAAAGCTGTTTACGACGAACTGAAGAAAGACAAGCCCAAGAATCATTTCACCCTCGGCATTTTGGACGACGTGACTCATTCGAGTCTTGCTTACGATAAATCGTTTAGCACCGAAATGCCCGGCACGGTGCGCGCCATGTTCTACGGACTCGGCGCGGACGGCACGGTGGGCGCCAACAAAAATTCGATCAAGATCATCGGCGAAGACACGCCGAACTACGCGCAGGGATATTTCGTATACGACTCTAAGAAGTCAGGGTCAACCACCAGTTCCCATTTGCGTTTTGGTCCCAAGCCGATCCATTCATCGTATCTCATCACGTCGGCGAACTTTGTTGCCTGTCACCAATTTAATTTCCTTGAACGATTCGACATGCTGAAGAATGCCGAAGAGGGCGCGACGTTTTTGCTCAACAGCCCCTTTGACGCGAGTACGGTGTGGGAATACTTGCCGCGCAAAGTGCAAGAACAAATTATAGAAAAGAAGATTCGTTTCTATGTCATAGATGGTTACAAAGTGGCGAAGGACACCGGCATGGGCGGGCGCGTCAACACCATTATGCAAACGTGCTTCTTCGCCATCAGCGGCGTTCTGCCCAAAGACGAAGCAATTGAGGCGATCAAACATTCGATTGAGAAAAGCTACGGCAAACGCGGCGAAGCCGTGGTGCAGAAAAATTTTGAAGCCGTAGATAAAACTCTGGAAAATCTGCACGAAGTGAAGTACCCGAACAAGGTGACAAGTGAGATCGAAATGCGCCCGCCGGTCACGGCGGCAGCCCCTGAGTTCGCGCAGAAAGTGATCGCGCGAATCATCGCCAGTGAGGGTGACGATCTCCCGGTAAGCGCCTTGCCCGTTGACGGCACGTTCCCCAGCGCCACCTCACAATGGGAGAAGCGCAACATCACGTTGGAGATTCCGGTGTGGGACGCCGAAGTGTGTATCCAATGCGGCAAGTGCGTCATGGTCTGTCCGCACGCCGTCATCCGCGAAAAAATTTACGACCCCAAATTTTTGGCAGGCGCGCCCGAAACATTTAAATCTACCGCCGCCAAGTGGAAAGAGTTTGACGGCTGGAAGTATTCACTACAAGTTTCGCCCGAAGATTGCACCGGCTGTTATTTGTGCGTGGAGGTGTGCCCGGCGAAGAACAAGAGCCAAGCCGGACTCAAAGCGATCAACATGCAGCCGCAACCGCCGATCCGCGAAGTGGAAAATGACAATTGGGAATTCTTTTCCAAACTACCCGAAGTGGATCGCACGCTGTTGAATGTGAACTCGGTTAAAGATTCACAACTGCTGCGCCCGTTGTTTGAATTCTCTGGCGCGTGCGCCGGTTGTGGTGAGACGCCCTACTTAAAATTGATCTCGCAACTCTACGGGGATCGCACGTTGATCGCCAACGCCACCGGCTGTTCATCCATCTACGGCGGCAACTTGCCGACGACTCCGTGGGCGCAAAACAATGAGGGGCGCGGACCGGCATGGGCGAACTCGCTCTTTGAAGACAACGCCGAATTCGGTTTGGGCTTTAGACTCACGCTCGATAAACAAAACGAATTCGCGCGCGAGATGTTAGAAAAGTTAAACGATCTCATCGGCAAAGAATTGGTCGCCGAAATTTTAAACGCCGATCAATCGAGTGAAGCGGGCGTGTTGCAGCAACGGGGACGGATTCAAAAGCTCAAAGAGTCGCTAGAGAAAAAGAGATTGGAGATTGGAGATTCAAATCTCAAATCTCTAATCTCCAATCTCTTAAGTGTTGCCGACTCTCTCGTCAAACGCTCGGTGTGGATCGTCGGCGGCGATGGTTGGGCGTACGACATCGGTTATGGCGGTCTGGATCACGTTCTGGCTTCGGGGCGCAACGTGAACATTTTAGTGATGGACACCGAAGTGTATTCCAACACCGGCGGTCAAGCCTCCAAGTCTACACCGCGCGCGGCGGTTGCCAAGTTCGCCGCCGCAGGCAAAGGGTTACGTAAAAAAGATTTGGGCATGTTGGCAGTTGGCTACGGCAACATCTACGTTGCCCAAATTGCTATGGGCGCCAATGACGCGCAGACCATCAAAGCGATCATCGAAGCCGAATCGTACGAAGGCACGTCGTTGATCATCGCTTACAGTCACTGCATCGCGCACGGTTACGATATGCGTAACGGGCTCGATCAACAAAAGAAGGCAACCGCCTCGGGCTATTGGCCCTTGTATCGTTACGATCCGCGACTCGGCAAAGAAAACAAGAATCCATTCCAACTCGATTCCAAAGCGCCGAGCATCACGCTCGATAAATTTGTCTACAACGAAGCGCGCTATCGCATGTTGACCCAAAGCGATGAAGGTCGCGCCGAAGATTTGTTGAAGCTGGCTCAAGAAGATGTGAAGGAACGCTGGAAGATGTATGAAAGATTGGCGGGGGTCGAAACAAAATAATCGTGATACGTGACTCATAAAGGGATCACGTATCACGCATCACGCATCACGGAGTTAATGTCATGCCCGATCTCTCAACGACCTATCTCGGATTAAAACTGAGCAGCCCACTCGTGCCGTCAGCCTCACCGTTGTCGAAAAATGTTGACACCATCAAACGCATGGAAGATGCCGGAGCGGCTGCCGTCGTGATGTATTCGCTCTTTGAAGAACAGATCAACCAAGAGAGTCACGAACTCGATTATTACCTGACGCATGGCGCAGAGAGCTACGCCGAAGCCATGCACTATTTTCCGGAGCCCAAAGAGTTTACGCTCACGCC
>JACRLA010000329.1 GCA_016215145.1 Chloroflexota bacterium | reverse complement strand
TTTAACCCCATCACCGCCCTCTACTACACCGTCTGCCTGTCGCGCCCGCGCATGGTGGGGAGTAAAGAGGAACAAAAGGTAGCAAAGGAAATAAAGGAACTTCTAGAATACTTCGGCTATCAAGTTGAAGAACATCGCTTCACCTTTGCCAACGCGATCAACTCTTTTGTTTCGATCTTGCTCATCGTCAACATGATCCTGATCGTCTTAGCGTTAGCCTTTAGAGACTATGCGTGGATCGTCGGCGTGGTGATGTTTGGGTTGTTCCTCTCGTTCAATCGCATTCTTCATGCGGCAGAGCAGGGTTCCGTCCTTCCGCAATCGGGAGAGGTATCGGCGTGGTCGAAGATTTGCATGAGACTCGGCAAACAATACACGACGATGAATCTTGTCGCCAAAACCCGTAGGGACGTTGCATGCAACGTCCCTACAAAGATATATCTCATCGCCCACTACGACTCCAAGAGTCAGATCATGCCGATCTTGGTTCGCATCTCCCTCTTCGCCTTCGTCATCGGCGGCGGCTTGACCTTTTCCCTTCTTTCCATAATTTCCTCTTTTTCCTTTATCTCCCTTAACCCCTTTATTTCATCATTCCCCAATCTCCAATCTCTAATCTCCACCCTCGGCATTCTCTTACTACTTGCTTCCCTCCCTCTCATTCTTCTGGATGTCGGCAACAAATCTCCGGGCGCGATTGATAATGCCTCCGGTGTTGGCACGGTGCTGCATCTCGCCGAGTGCCTTGCCCTGCGCGAAGATTTGCGCGACGCGATTGATGTAACCATTTTGATTCCGAGCGCGGAAGAGATGGGGTTGATGGGCGCGGCGGCTTACGTTCAACATCATCTCGCGTCACTGCGCGATGAAAAAGAGTTGTATGTTCTCAACTTCGACAGCGTGGGCATTGAAGGGCGTTTGTGTTACGTGGACGCCGACAATAAACACAAACCGAGTCGCCTACTGTCGCTCGTCAAACAAACCTGCAAAGAAACAAACATCCCTCTCTCACACTTCTCCCTTATCGGTGCGTTAATGGATCACATCCCATTTGCCCGCGCAGGTTTTGAGGCGATCTCATTCACCGTCTCCGGTAAAGCCTCGTGGTGGATTCACACCCAACATGATTCGGTTGAGCAATTACATCCTAAGGGATTCGCGGAAGTGGGGAGTGTAGCGATGAGGGTGATAGAAAAAATAGCATGAATCACTCTCGTAGAAATTTCTGGCTCGGCGTTCTCAACGGCACGTTCTACATCACCGCCGAAACGCTGACGGAGCCAACGTTGGTGCTTGCCTCTTTCGTCAGCCGCCTCACCGATTCGCCGTTGTGGGTCGGGATGATCGTGCCACTGCGCGATGGCAGTTGGTTTCTGCCGCAGTTGTGGGTCTCAAGTTTTTTGCAAAGCGAACCGCGCAAACTTCCTTACTATCGCCGCATGGCGTTGGTGCGCGCGCTGCCGTGGCTCGCCATGAGCGTCGTCGTCCTCACCGTGCGCGATCCGTTGTGGACGCTGATCATTTTTTTCGTTTGCTTCAGCATCACATCCATTGCGGCGGGCTTGAGCGGTCTGCCGTTTCTCGAAGTCGTCGGCAAAACGATTCCGCCTGAACGACGCGGAGAATTTTTTGCGCTGCGTTTAGCGACGGGTGGGTTGGCGGGCGTGGGCGCAAGTTTTTTTGTGCGCTGGATGCTCGACGAAAAAAATATCTATATGTTCCCCGCCAACTTCGGAGTGTTGTTTGGCACGGCGCTGGCGCTTGCCTGCGGCAGTTGGCTGGTGTTCGCGTGGATCGTCGAGCCAAGCGATCAAAATGTGAAACCGCCCGTCTCGTTGATCGATCAACTACGCCGCGCGATGCAGATCATCAAAAGCGATCCGCGCTATCGCCGCTTCATCTACTTGCGATCCTCGTTGATCGTCGGGGGCGCCGCCACCCCGTTTTTTGCCATTTACGTACAACGCACCCTCGACGGCTCGCTCAGCATGATCGGCGTCTACCTTGCGGTTTACGTCATCACCAACCTTGTCACCAACTTCGCCCTTGCCCGCATCTCAGGCAAGATCGGTTATCAGCGCGTGACCGAGATCGCCGGAGTCGCAGGGTTGGCAATGACTCTCATCGTGCTGACTCTGATCCTCATCGCTTCCCCGCTCAACCTGCGCGGCACGATTCCCTCGTTGTGGCTCATCCCTGTTTTCATCTTCTCCGGCATTCGTGAATCGAGTCAGGGCGTTGCCGGTCAGAGTCTTCTTCTCGAAATCGCCCCACTCTCCGAGCGCACCCTCTATCTCGGATTCACCAACACGCTTCTTGGCATCATCCTGCTCTCCACCGGACTCAGCGGCATCATCGTGCAAACCTTTGGCTTGCTCACACTGCTCATCATCGCCATCCTCGCACACATCGTCGCGCTCATTTCTTCGGCGAGGATGAGGAAAGCGTGAAGAACGGAATACGCAATACGCATTACGTTCTTCACGTCTCACGCCTCACCCCTCACCCCCACCCTCACATTTCTAAATCGCGCCGGTGCCGCGCCGTGTCCGGTGTGCGCCATTTGTCGCGGCTGACCTTTGCCACAATCGGGTGTGCCAAACATCGCCCAATGCTTCTCGTTGCAAATCGCGTCACACGAATTCCAAAACTCCGGTGTGATGCCGGTATACGTGCAATTCTTCAACAACCGAGTCCTCTTGCCTTTCTTGATTTCATAACCGAGCTCTGTGCCGAATTGAAAATTGAGCCGCTTGTCGTCAATGCTCCACGAGTGATTCGTGTCCATGTAAATGCCGTCGTCAGTATCGGCGATCACATCGTCGAACTCCCAATCGCCCGCTTCCAGACTCACATTCGTCATGCGGATCAACGGAATGCGATTCCAACTTGAGGCGCGCATACAGCCATTCGACTCAAGCCCCAACAACGGCGCGGACTCGCGCGACATAAGATAGCCGCTAAAGATTCCATCGCGCACAATCGGCGTGGATGTCGCTGGCACACCCTCATCATCCCAGCCGAATGTGCCAAGACCCGTGGGACGGATCGCATCGGCGGTGAGATTGACGATCCCCGATCCATATCGAAACGTGTGCAGCTTCTCCGGCGTAAGAAACGACGTGCCTGCGGATGCCGCCTCGGTTCCAAACACCCGATCCAATTCGGTGGGATGCCCGCACGATTCGTGGACTTGGATCGCCACTTGCGACCCGCCCAAGATTAACGTGGATCGAACATCATGCGGACATTCCGCCGCGCTCAACAGCGCAACCGATTCGGATGCGACACGCTCGGCGTTGCCCACCAAATCCATCGCCAGAATATATTCCCACCCCGCGCAGCCTTGCCCGCGCCCGCCCGAATTGGGATAGGAACGACGCTGCACTTCATCATCGCTGATCGCCGTCGCCACAATGCCCCCGCCCGATTCGTAAATGGTTTGCTCGGTCTGCGCGCCTTCGCTGTTGGCAAAAAACTTTTTCTCGCGGATGAATACTAAATTACTTTGGCGAATCGAAACACCTTTGACGCGACTCATTTCTTGATCGGCGTTTAGTAACAGATTAAGTTTTTCTTCTGCCGAAATGGAAAAGGGATCAATTTGAAACGGCGTGAGGTAGCTGCCCCGACTTCTCACTGCTGCGCCGAGAGTGACGGCATCCCCGTAAACAGTGGCAGACGCGGCAGCGATCTGCAGGGCGAGCGCGGTCACGCGATCAATTTCTTCAACAGTGATCTCGCGCGAGGCGGCGAATCCCCAGGCGCCGTTCACCAGCACGCGCACACCGAAGCCCATCGATTCATCAAAACTTAAAGCATCTACCGCGCCGTTCTTCACGGCGAAGGACTGTTCAGTTGTTTGCACGATCCGCGCGTCGGCGTAATCTGCGCCGCGCATCTTGGCAAGATCGAGAGCGCGGGAAATAAAATGATTCAAGATAATTGCCTCTCTAAGGTGTGAGAAATTAATCTCAATGTTGACTCATCTTGTCCTTTAATTCTATTATAGATAATCTTATCCCCTCTGGAGGAGGTCTGTGGTATGAAGAAAAATCAAATAGCGGTGTATTTACTCATCGGCATTGTGGCTGGATTGCTTGTCACTGCCTGCGCCGGAGTTGCCAATGGCAATCTCACAATTCCGGGCAGCACGGTTGGCACAGGCGTCACCTTCCAGCAAGTTCAAGCGCCGTCGCTGACGATTAACTTAACAGCGAAGAACGCGGTGTTTGAATCAGAGATGCTTGCGACGCGGCAGATGGAAGCCCTCTCGGTGCTGCAAACACAACAGCCGGTGGATGTGTTCGCAACCACAAAGGCAGGTCACTTCTGCGGTGGCGACTAAAACAAAACCCCGCTCACACAATGAGCGGGGTTTTATTTTTGATTTCAGAAACCCGTTTTCTATTTCAGGCTCTAAACAAAGATAGCAACGCCCGACTCGCCACATCCATCAACGGCGCGGGGAGCAGACCCAACACCAGCGTGGCAACGGCGGTGACGCCGACAACCGCTTTCAACGGAATCGGCAACACAGCCTGACTCTCGCCGCCCGACATCCACATCACTTTGATCACACGTAAATAATAAAAGGCGGAGATTAAACTTGTT
>JACRLA010000328.1 GCA_016215145.1 Chloroflexota bacterium | reverse complement strand
TCTATTATTCGGGCGACATGCGTTACGACGAAGAATGGTTTGAAGAATTGGTGAAAGAGGAAATATTAACTGCCAAGCGGCGCGATGAATTGATTCACTTTGCCGATGGAGCGAGTGTGCTAGTGCAGGATGTGGGGGGTGGGGCGATCCACACCACGTTGACGCCGGCTCTGCTTAAGTTGCTTGCTTCTAAGGGGCAGCGTCTGGTGCTTGCCCATACCAGCAAACAACGGCTTCCCACCGGCGCCTTAGACGACTACTCTGACAAAGTAGAGTTTGCCGTCAGTGGCCACGTCACTGCTGTTGGTGAAGAAGTGCAGTTCGAGTCTAGCGCGGGCGATGTCGAGCGAGTCGAAACACTCTCCGCTTGTCCGTTGTTCGCTCGTCTCTCTGTTTCTGAACGCATCGAACTCGCTGATAAATGTGAGATCGTCAACTGGCAAGACGGCGATGTCATCATGCGTCATGGCGATGCCTCGGACGGGAAGACGTACGTCATTCACTCCGGGTTGGTCAACATCACTTCACAAGATGGAAAATCGCTACGAACAATAGGGCGTGGCAACAGCGTGGGAGAGCGGGGGGCTTTACAAGGTGAAGCGCGGAGTGGAACATTAATTGCTATTGGACCCGTACAGTTGCTTGGTCTATCGGCAGACGTATTCAAGCCCATCGCCGAGCAACTGGGGTTGATAGAAGCCTTCTCTCGCGCCGATTGGCTGGAGAAGCAAGCCGCCTTTGCTCAACTTCCTTGGGCAACATTACTCGACCTTGCCCTCGACTTTCAACCACGCACACTTACAAGCGGTGAGATGTTATTCGAATTTGGCGAACCCGGTTACGAATGTTACTTGCTGATCAACGGCGAGATTGATGTACTAGACGAGCAAGGTGTGTTGATTGAGCAGCTCAACGTGTCAGGTAGTTTCTTCGGTGGTCGCGCCGCGCTTTACAAACAAACGCGCAACGCCTCAGCCCGCGCCGCCGCCGATACGGATATATGGGCGCTGCCCGCACCGGCTCTTCAGCGTTTGCAAATGATCTATCCGCAAGTCTTGTTGCATCTGCGCGTGGTCGAATCAACGCGCCGCCAAGGTAGTGGGACAACGTAACCAGACACCGAGTGTTTCCAAAACACTCGGTGTCTTTTATTTAAACCTCTACGTTTTATTAAATATCTCGTGATACCCCTCATCCAAATCATCATCCGAGAGATGCGCGTAGCGCTGCGTGGTTGAAACGTTTTTGTGCCGCGCCAACTCTTGCGCTAATTTTAAATTTCCGCCCGAAGCGCGCAGAACCACCGTGACAAAATAATGGCGGAAGGTGTGCGGCGTGATTCGCCCTTTGCCTTCTACACCGAGTGTCGCCGCCACCGCGCGATCTACAATCTCGCGCGCGCCCATCGTGTTCAACCGCAAAACTTTTTTGCCCGCGCCATCATCATGCCGCGCGAAGATCGGCAGTGAAGCCAGTGCGCGCCCCGATGCGCCGTCCGTTTCGCCGCGCGCGTTTAAATAAACTTTGAGCGCGGAGAGTGATCGTTTAGAAAACCTCACCACGCTCTCACGCCCGCCTTTGATCGCCACAATGGCTTTGTTCTCCGAAAAATCTACTTGACCGCGAGTCAGCCGACAAGCTTCGGCGATGCGTAAGCCGGTGTCGGCGAGCGTTAAGATGAATGCGCGATCACGGAGATGGCGCAAATGTTCGCGCTCATCTTCTACAGGTGAGTTCGCCAATTCATCTACATACTTCAAAATATCTTCTATCTCTTCACGCGGGAACGGGGGCAGGCGCGGCGTTACTTTGCGCTGGCGGCGTTTCACCATCGAGCGCACCTGATCAAGATTAACTGTTGCGCCTTGTTCCGCGCTGAGGTATTCGTAGAAGCTGACTAAGGCGGTGAGGTAAAGCGACTCGGTAGCGGGGGCGTATTGCTTGAGAGAGGCGACATACCAGCCAACCCAATCGGCACTGGCATCGGTAGGGGGCGTCTGTTCGATATTGACCTTGTGTTTCGTGACGACCTCAAGAAATCTGTTAATCGCTTGAGTGTATGTGCGATGCGTGTTCTCACTGCGGCTGTTAGCCACTAGGGAGAGGTAGTGGTTGGCGGCGTCAGCGAGAGAGGGAGAAGTGGTCATAGATATGTGGTAGTGATAAGAATTATTATATCAACCACATTATAGCCCTTCTTAACGCCCCCCGTCAAGCCCTTCTCTCCATCACACACAAAAACCCGAAGGGTCTCGCAGACCTTCGGGTTTAGAAATTGTGATACGCAGAAAAAAAAGTTGCGCGGTCACGGCGGCATCCCCTGAGCTCAGCACCCTACTCCAAAGATTTAAATCGTTCCATCTGCTATACTCTCCTCATGCAGAAAAATTATTCGCTCTCTCTCTCGTTTCACGCTCTGCTTTCTATCTTTGTTGTCACGATTGCCTTTAGCGTTGGCTACTTTAGGGGTTGGCAAGTTGAGCGTCGAAGCAATGAGTTCGCGCTGCTGGCGCAAGTGAATGACATCGTCAAAAATAATTTTTACGGAAAACTGCCCGACGATGATGTGCTGCAACGCGGCGCGGCGCGCGGCTATGTGCAGGCGGTGAGCGATCAGTTCACCGTGTTTCTCGATCCCCCTGCCCGCGAATTGGAAACGCAATCGCTGCAAGGCGAGTTCGGCGGTGTGGGCGCAAATCTTCAGCGCAACGAATCAGGGGATGTGGTTCTGACGCCCATTGCCGATATGCCTGCGGAGAAAGCGGGCGTGCAAAAAGGCGACGTGTTGATCGCCGTAGACGGGAAGACGATCACCAAAGAGATGACGATAGATCAGATCATCGCCTTGGTGCGTGGGCAGATCAACACCAAAGTGATGATCACTGTTCAACGCAAGAGCGAGAAACTTGATTTCACGATTACGCGACAACGCATCGAACTGCCTTCGGTCTCGTGGCGCGTGTTAGAAAAAGATTCAACCATTGGCTACATCAACGTCAGCCGCTTCACCGAGAAAACGCCGAATGAAATGAAGAAGGCGGTAGAGGAATTGCAGGCGAAGAAAATTTCGGGCGCGGTGATTGACTTACGCGGCAACGGCGGCGGCTTGCTCACGTCTGTGATTGACACCACCAAACTTTTCGTGGATGCGGGCGTGATCATGATCGAAGTGCAAAAAGGCGAGAAGGAAAAATTTTATAACACGTCCGACAAAGGGGTTGCCGCCGATATGAAATTGGCGCTTTTGGTGAACAAAGGAACGGCGAGCGCGTCGGAAATTTTTGCGGGCGCGCTGCGCGATAAAGGCCGCGCCCCCTTGATTGGGCAGACGACGTACGGTAAGGGTTCGGTGCAGTTGATCTTCCCCCTGCTCGACAGTTCATCTATCCACGTAACGAATGCTTTATGGTATACGCCCAAGTTGACTCCGATCAACGGTATAGGTTTAAAACCCGACATTGAAGTTCAGCCGGGAGTAGATGGTCGTGATCCCGAATTGGATCGGGCGGTGGAGTATTTAAAGGAAACAGGGAAATAAAGGAAATAGCGGAATGGCAGAAAAAGATGAGGGGAAAACTTTAGCGTCTAACAAAAAAGCGACGCACGATTATTTTATTGAGGACAAATACGAAGCGGGCATTGTGCTGCGCGGCAGTGAGATCAAATCCATTCGCGCCAACAAGGCTCAACTGCGCGAGTCTTACGTGCGCCACGACGGGCGCGAGTTGTGGTTAATCAACGCCCACATCAGCACCTACGATCCTGCCTCACGCCAGAATCATGATCCATTACGTCCGCGCAAACTGCTGCTGCATCGCAAAGAGATCGTCAAGATGCACGAGAAGATCAAACTAAAAGGCTACACCATCGTCGCGCTGGATATTCATCTCGCCAAAGGTAGAGCAAAGGTGACGATTGCTTTGGCGAAGGGCAAAAAACAATACGACAAGCGACAGACGATTGCTAAACGCGACAGCCAACGCGATATGGCGAGCGTGATAGGAAGGAGATTGAAAGGCAATGAGTGACGCAAAAAGCATCGGTGCTTTGAATCGATTATCCGCCGAGGAGCGATTAGAGTATGTCAAACTGATGATCCCCCCTGCCCTGTTCGAGCGCTTCGCAATTAACGCCGACGATTTAACTGACTCGCACGGTCATTCGCTCTATCAGTGGTTGGGTAGAGATACAAGCGACGTGGAGATCACGCTATATCATCAATTCGGCGCGCCCGACCCGCTCGCTTATTTTCATCTGACCGATACGATCTCCGGACAGATTCACGTCTTACTATCGGTGATCAACGATCCGCAGTCACCCCGATTTGAGGTTGACCAGATGCCCGATGGGACGCCGACGAGGTTCGGAATTTTTCAGCGGAACGTTGAGGCGGAGAAGGCGGCATTCGCGGCGGGTCTCGCTCCGGGTCAGGTCAGACGGGGACTGCGGATTCTTCGTGAGTCAGTCGTCTCGTTTGAAAAATTTATTTCCCGACTCGGTCACGATATGTATTTCGTCGAGCCGCTTTATTATCACAATGCGGTGATCTTCGAGCGCTACGGGTTTGCCTATCAGCAAGGGCGGCGCTGGATGCAAAGTTTGAACACGCGCTTCAGCGATGGCGGCGATGTGATTCTGAGATTAGATAGC
Organism: Chloroflexota bacterium; assembly: GCA_016215145.1. Classification (GTDB taxonomy): domain Bacteria; phylum Chloroflexota; class Anaerolineae; order Anaerolineales; family VGOW01; genus VGOW01. The sequence goes on along the minus strand of JACRLA010000328.1, from coordinate 2,466 downwards.
TCAACTATTTTTCGCGCGCCGCAAGCGGCGAAGACCGTGCGCGGGCGCAGCTGGGCGATCCACGATAATGTGTTGGGCGAGCCGTATACCGGCGTGACGATGTATAAACGAGTCGGGCAACATGCGGGGGTGACGACGTTTACGGGTGAAGAGTGGTAGAATAAAAATACAACTGGGGATGACAGGCTTCGACGGGTGAGGCTGACATCAGGTTGCAAGCCGAGAGGCTCCGATCTCGTTAACTCAGAGCAAAAGCTTAAGTGCCAACCGCACTCCTGCTTACGCGGCTCTTCCGCTCGCTGCTTAATAACAGCGTAGCTTGAGCTAGACTCTTTCGAGAGTCCGTCTGCGCCCGAGCGCCGCCAATCGCGCGGGACGTGGGCGACACAAATATTGGCGTGCCGTTGTGCAATGTCTCTAGCACAGCGAAAGACAAAGAGGCGCGGTCACTGTGCAACCCTGTCCACCGGGGAACAGCGGCTAAGGCTAAATAGGTGAACTAAGCTTGTAGATATCTGCTGTCGAGTCATTCGGACGCGGGTTCTTTAACAACAGAATAGAGCTCCCTAGCGCGGCGACGTGCTAGGAAAAAATCCAGCTTACATCAGGGAATGCTTCCGCGTTATGGCGATGCGAACCCTGAGGGGTGAACGCGAAAGCGGTAAGCCCTGCATCGACTCATAGACTCCTAAATCATTTTTGAAGACACGGAATACTAGGGTAAGGAAAAAAACTAAAATTTTGATTTCCTTACAATACGCTGGAGGAGTCGTGCAGAGTATAGCGCGACTTCAAGAGATAGTCAGCACTTCAACGAAAGCTGAAGATACAATGTGTCGATTCCCGCCATCTCCACCATGTTCAGAAAAGCCACCTTCATAGGTGGCTTTTTTGATTCTGATCATAACGTGGAATAAAGTAGAATTACCTCACGATGATCGTCACTAGACGCACCCTGTACCACATCGCTTATACTCATATTCCCGCGAGGTGAATCATGTCTCCTTACAATGGCTTATTGCATGAAATGGTCTCCACCACCCCGACACAGTATTGGAACGATTCGTGTTCAACCGAGGAGTTGCAATACGCAATAGCTCGTGGGGCAACGGGTGCTACAAGCAACCCGATCATCGTCTTCAATGTTCTCAAAAAAGAAATGCCTTTGTGGCGGGCGCGCATTCAACAAGTGATCGCCCAAAATCCTACTTGGTCTGAAACACAAGTCAGTTGGCAAATATATCAAGACCTGGCTGTTAATGGCGCAAAACAACTCTTGCCATTACATGAGAGCACTCAACGGCGCAAGGGACGTCTCTCTATTCAAACGGACCCGGCTTTCTACAACAACCGCGACGCAATTTTGCAACAAGCCGAATACTTTCATGGTCTCGCTCCCAATATGCAAGTGAAGGTGCCCGCCACCCAAGCGGGCATTGGTATGGTAGAAGAAGCCACTTATCGCGGCATCAATTTAAATATCACCGTGAGCTTTAGCGTGCCGCAAGTGATCGCGGCTGCTGAAGCCGTTGAGCGTGGACTGCGCCGCCGCGAAGCCGAAGGTAAAGAGATCGCCACCCTTACGCCGGTGGTGACGATGATGGTCGGGCGCACCGATGATTGGCTGAAGGTCGTCGTCAAACGCGATCAGATCAACATCAATCCTGAATATCTGGAGTGGTGCGGCGTTGCTTGTTTCAAGAAGGCGTATCAAATTTTTCAGACGCGCCGCTACCGCTCGCGGTTGCTCGTCGCCGCTTTCCGGAATCTGTATCACTGGAAAGAGTTTGTGGGCGGCGAGATGACGCTTACGATTCCGTGGGAGTGGCAAGTGAAATATAACGAGTCGGGCATTACGCTCGCGCCGTTGATGGCAGAGCCCGTCAAACCCGAGATCATAAATGCCTTGTATCAAATACCAGACTTTCGGCGCGCGTACGACGAAGATGGAATGAAGGTCGAAGAGTTCGACACTTACGGCGCTACCGTGCGCACGTTGCGATCTTTCATCGAAGGCTGGCATAATTTTGTGGCGATGATCCGCGATGTGATGTTGCCAAATCCAGATATTGCCTAAGGGCGCAAATTACCAATTTGCGCTACGGGCTATACAGACTCTAACAAGGAGTGATCATGCAGACTCTTCGCCTCACCACCGCTCAAGCCATCATTCGCTTTTTGCAAAATCAATATGTTGAGCGTGATGGAAAACAAAATCTGTTCTTCGCCGGATGTTGGGGCATCTTCGGTCATGGCAACGTGGCGGGCATTGGACAGGCGTTGCAACAGACGCCGAACTTCCGTTATTACCAAACGCGCAACGAGCAAGCGATGGTTCACGCCTCAGCCGCGTTTGCCAAAATGAAAAACCGTTTGCAAACGTTTGCCTGCACTACATCTACTGGACCCGGCGCGACAAACATGATCACCGCCGCCGCAGGCGCAACAATTAATCGTCTCCCCGTT
>JACRLA010000327.1 GCA_016215145.1 Chloroflexota bacterium | reverse complement strand
CCAACTTACATGAAGCAGGTCGCATCGCCGAGCGCGGAAATAATTTAACTCGCGCGATTCAAATTTGGTCGAGCCTCAACACCAAATATCCCGAATCAACTTTCGCTCCCGAAGGATCGTTCTTCGCCGGAGTCACTCTCTACCGCGCCAACGATCTCATCACCGCCATCAAACAATTTGAGATCGCCGCAACACATCCAAGGTCGGATGCAGAACGACGCGCCGCCTCTTGGTTATGGATCGGGAAAATTAAAAAGGCACTGGGCGACAAGTCGGCAAGTGAAGCCTTCGCTCAAGGTGTCGCCGCCGATGCCGGCGGTTACTATTCACTCCGTTCAGCCGAACTGCGCGACGGCAAGACTCCGTTCACTTCATCACGCTACGATTTCTCGTTTGACTATCAAAAAGAAAAGAACGAAGCCGAGCAATGGTTAGCCGCAAAACTTAAAATCCCCAACGTCAACAACACCACTGCGTTAAACGACAAGCGTTGGGTTCGCGCCAAAGAATTGTGGGCGCTCAACTTAACTGCCGAATCTAAAGAAGAGTTCACCGCACTGCGCACGGCTTATATCAAAGATGCCGTAGCGTTGTATCAGATGTCGTTGGCAATGCGCGATCTCGGCGCATACTCGCAGGCAATTCGCGCCATGCGATCTTCCATTGACGCGCTCGGCATCACCGACACCTTCAGCGTGCCGCCCTTCTTCACCCACATCCGTTTCGGTCCCTATTATTCCGATTTGATCATTAAGGCATCTAACGATTACAATCTCGACCCGCTCTTTGTGTTAGGCTTGATGCGGCAGGAGAGTTTGTTCGAAAGCGTGGCAGTATCCTCGGCAGCGGCGCAGGGGTTGATGCAGATTATCCCGCCGACGGGCGATTGGATCTCCAAGCAGATCAAATGGCAAAATTATCAAGTGCGCGATCTACAGCGCCCCTATATCAATGTCGAGTTCGGCGCGTTCTATTTAGATCGTCAACGCGACGACTTCAACGGCGATCTCTTTGCCGCGCTCGCCGCCTATAACGCCGGACCCGGCAACTCGGCGAAGTGGACGCCGATCAGCAAAGGCGATCCTGATCTATTTGTAGAAGTGATTCGGCTCGACCAACCGCGCGATTACGTGCGGCGGATTTACGAGTTCTACTATATCTATAAAAATTTGTACGGGAAATGATTCTGTAAACACAAAGGCACGAAAACACCAAGACGCGAAGAAAATTTAAATCTCTTTGTGCCTTCGTGACTTTGTGACTTGGTGTTAAACACAGTAAGGAAATTTAAATGCGAATTTTGATCACCGGCTCTAGCGGGCAAATTGGAACAAACCTGGCGCTTCTATTAGAGAAGCAGGGTCACTATGTGTTTGGCGTAGATAAACGACCCAACACTTGGACGAATGAAATTGAAACGTTGCTTCAAGACTTAAGCACGCCGTATCGCAACTTCAAAGGCGGCATCGGTCACGTCGAGTATCCAAAAAATTTGGACATCGTGGTGCATCTTGCCGCGCACGCCAAAGTGCATGAACTGGTTGAGCAACCGGACCGTGCGCTAGAAAATATCACCATGACCTACAACGTCTTGGAGTTCTGCCGCCAAAACAACCTGCCGATCATCTTCAGCAGTTCGCGCGAAGTGTACGGTGACATCCACCGTTACATCACCGAAGAATCGCACGCCGACTTCGCCTTCACCGAGAGTCCGTATTCGGCGAGCAAGATTTCGGGTGAGGCATTAATCTACTCTTACGCCCAGTGCTACAACATGAAGTATCTGGTCTTTCGATTCAGCAATGTCTATGGACGATACGACAATGACATTGAACGGATGGAGAGAGTCATCCCATTGTTCATCCGCAAGATCAAGAATCACGAACCGATCACCGTCTACGGCGAAAGCAAAGTATTGGATTTTACTTACGTGGATGATTGCGTGGATGGGATCGCCAAAGGTGTTGAACTTTTAGTAAGCGGGCGCGATGCGAATCACACGATCAACTTGGCTTTTGGGCAGGGCAACAGTTTAGTGACGATGGCAGAGTTCATCGGCGAAGCGCTAGGCATCAAACCTAACATGACGGTTGAACCGGCGCGCGTGGGCGAAGTGACTCACTACGTCGCCAACATCGGCAAGGCGCGGGCGTTGTTGAATTATGATCCGAAGACTCCGTTGAAAGAAGGGATTGAAAAGTCGGTGGAGTGGTCGAGGGAGTGGGAGAAATCGAAAGGGAAATGAGGGAAATAAAAAACGTCCCGAAGTGCTTCGCATGAGCCTTCGGGACGTTTTTGTTTAAGGCTGGGTATTGCTGATCACTCGCCGCGTGATGATGTACCAATCATATAAATTGTTAAAGCGATCACTACGATCCACGAGGGGACCCAGTTGAACGCCCCGCACTTTTTTGTCTACGGCATAGTTGAAGACGGGGTAGTAAAGCAAGATGGCGGGAGTCTGATCGACAAATTGTGTTTGGAAGGCGCGGTAGAACTTGGCGCGATCTGCGTAGGAGGGTGTGACGCGGGCTTGCTCCAGTATCTCGCTCATGTTGCGGCTGTCGAAGCCCGAAAAATTTTGACCCGACTCGATCTGCGTTTGATGCCAGAACGGATAGGGATCGGGGTCGGGTGAGTTGGCGAAGGTGAGATCGATCAACGCCGCATCGAATTGCCGCGCGTTGAGGGCGTTGCGAACATCGGCGATGGGTTTGAGATCAACTTTTGCTTGGATGCCCATCTGCGCCCAGTTGTCGGCGACCCACTTGGCAACGGCGGCATGAGTGGGATCGTTTGGCGCGAGCAAAGTAAACGTGAATGGCTTGCGCGATTTTGTGCGGGCGTAATCGGGCGAGCCGGGTGCGCCTTGCGTGGGCTTCGCCCAACCGGCATCGGTCAGCAATTGATCGGCGCGGGATGGATCGTAGGAGACAGGAATTAAATTATTGTTGTAAGCCCATGTGCCGGGAAGGATGGGTCCTGTGGCGACCAACGCTTGACCGTGCAAGAGGGTATCTACCATGAGTTGACGGTTGAGAGCGGCGAGCATTGCCTGTCGGACTTTTTTATCTTGGAAGTGCGGCACAGTCTCACTCTTGTGATTCAAAAAGATCATGGTGTACTGCGGCAAGCGGCTGCTATAGATGAGCGTGTTCGGATTCTTGAGCGCAAGCGAAAACGTTTCGGGCGTAAATTGGCTGACGCCCAACACTTCACCTTTGGCAAAGGCTTGATAGGCAGAGGCTTCATCAGGGAAGAAACGCAGGTGAACTTGACTCAGGTAATAAGGATGATCGGCGTTGGCTGAAAAAGGTTCGAGCTGCGCGGCAGTGACGGCGCCACCTTTGGATTCGAGCCGCACCAATCGCATCGCGCCTGTGCCAATCGGTTCACGGTTAAAGGGGTGAGTCGGCAAATCCTTTGCAGCAACTCCGCGCAGAATATGTTCGGGCAATAATCCAACGGTGGTGTAATCGAGAAAAGGCGCGAAGGGTTCGGACAAAATAAATTGCACGGTGCGCGGCGCGGGCGCAGAGATTTGAATCTTGCGCCACAAACTGGCGACATCTTGCGCGCCGGGGAATTCGGGGTCTTGCATCAAGCCTATCGTAAACAACACGTCATTCTCGGTGACAGGTTGACCGTCGTGCCACTGCAAACCGTTTCGCAAAACAAAGGTGTAAGTCAGTCCATCGGCGCTCACGGCCCAGGTCTCTGCCAGATCGGGGATGGGGAGTCCGTTGTCGTCGAAGCGCATCAAGCCGCTGAAAATTAATTTATCGAGATCACGATCGACGGGGCTGCCGCCATCCAGTAGGGGATTTACTTTGTCAATGAAGCCGACGACTGCTTCGGTGTGCGTGCCGCCTTGCGCGGCGACGACGGTGGTGACCAAACCTTGCGATTGCAAGAACAGAAGCACACCGACGAGTCCTAAACCGGCAAAGGCGATGAGGAGTTGAATACGAATGTATCTCATTGTTGATTTTTGATTTGTGATTTCTGATTAAGCATTGAGAATAGTATACGCCAAATTTTGGTAACAACTCAGGCTTGGTTGAGTTCCGGTATTAAACCTTGAACGCTGATGAGCGCTGATTCTTTTTATATCAGCGACTGTCAGCGTTCTGCTTTTAAAGCCTTTAAACAAAACAGGACGCCCGATAGAGCATCCTGATTCGCAAGCGTGATAGATATTCCAAAACTAGACTTGCTGATTGGTGACGACGACGTTGATGACGGCGGTGACGAAGAACGCAATGGCAAGGACGATGGTGATGTTGAACAACAACTTCTCCACGCCACGCCGCGCGCGAAACACGCCGCCGCCTTCGCTGCCGCCGCTCAGCCCGCCCAACCCGGCGCCTTTGCTCTGCAACACAATGGCGGCGATGAGCGCGACTGACAAAATGATTTGAATGATGTTGATATAGGTGCCCACGACGAAACTCCTTTGGTGATGTCGGGCGGGATTATAGCATAGCGGGTAGCGTATCGTGGATAGCATATCGCTATCCGCCATTTGCCATCCGCGATATGCCATCAGCCATTTGCCATTACGCCGGTAAAAAGAAAAACGCCAACGCCAACATCACGTACACAAACAACAAGTTCGCGCCTTCGAGCCAATTGGTTTCGCCGTCGGAGCTGACCAGCGCGGTGATGACCGAGGCGGCGATCATGGCGATCAATTCAAATTGATTGAAATGCAGCGTGAGATAGGGTG
>JACRLA010000093.1 GCA_016215145.1 Chloroflexota bacterium | reverse complement strand
TTCTTTCTTGTTCAGGACTTACGCACATTGAGCTGCCAACGTCATTGCGAGTGTTCTTCGCGGAGCGGAAAGCAATCTCGGTCACGCTTTGAGATTGCTTCTCGAAGACTCGCAATGACGCTGACGTGTTTTGCGTAAGTCCAGATGTTAATGAAACTTACCTACAACTTCTTTTGCCGCACGATCCATACAATGACCCCGCCCAGCAGCAGCACGCCAAAGATCATCCAGTAAATAACCGCCGCCCGATCTTCCAACTCTTCGTGACTGGCGATAGCGTTTTGCAAGAAAAAAATTTCAAACAGCAGCCACACGATCCACGCCAGCCAGCCGTACCAAGGACGGCGCGCGATTTGGATGTGGTGATACTTTTCGTCATCCACGTTTAATCTCCCCGCGTCGTGCGCTCGGTGTCTATCCCGTATTCCGGCAGATCGAGCGACCACCAACCTTCGAGGTCTTTCTGCGCGCCATAACTAAAGGCATCGTCCATGCTTCGGACGAATCCATTAAGCGCGGGGAGGGTGGCAATGCTGGCTTTTGTCACGCTGTGAATCCACGCTTTGTCTTTTTTAGAAAACGGACAAACGGCAAAGCAGATTCCGCAATTCGTCCCCGCCTTCTCACGCCAATACGTCATACACTTAACCGAGTCTTCAAAATACGCTTTGTGTCCGGCGTTGTTCCATTGTCTCACGCCAATACGTCATACACTTAACCGAGTCTTCAAAATACGCTTTGTGTCCGGCGTTGTTCCATTGTCCGCGTGTGTTCCACGTTGGCTCGTCGTCAAAACTGAGGGCGGCGGGTGGGCAAGCCTCGGCGCATTTTTTGCAGTGGCGGCAAAACTCCATGATCCCGGCGTCAATCGGTTTATCTACAGCCACGGGCAGATCGGTGATCATAAAAAAGAGGCGCACCATCGGTCCATATTCGGGGGTGATCAAACGATTGAGGCGCGACAGTTCGCCCAACCCTGCCAGAACTCCGAAGGCGGGCGCGATGCCTAAGGCATTCACGCTGGCGCCGCCTACACATTGGTAGCCGAGTCCGCGAATGAACTCTTGCGTTTGATTTTGGATGAATGCGCCGCGCGCGTACGAGAGGGCAGTGCTTTGTTCGGCGATGACCGTTGGCGCGCGGCGCAGAGTCTCACCCGACATCTGCACGGCGTACACGATCACCCACTTCGCTTTGTTGGCGATGATGCGCTTGGTCTCGGACTCGTAAGAGTCGTTCACCTCTTCAAAAATAATTTGCTTGCCATCGGGATCGTGCGAGTAGATCAACTTGCGCGTGTTGTCGTTGAGTTCGATGAACCCTACCTTTGCCGCGCCGAAGTGACGCATGGCGGCGCGCACCACGCGCGCCGACTCTTCGAGTGAACCCGACCATTTGGATACGCCGCGCTCTTCGGGCGTCAGGGCGCGTTGGGGACCCAAGAACGAGAGCGAGACTCGCGCTTCTTCCAGTTGTATTTGAACGGCGCCGCGCAGTGCCAAATCTTTGAGCGTGTAGCCGGAGACGTTTTCACGCAATCGCCGCTTCTCGTTCTCGGCGGCGACTTTGCTCAAGTATTCGACTCTCTCTTCGCCCACGTATTTGGCAAAACCGGAACGAACCGTGCTGCGCGAGTCGAATCGTTTTATTTGCTCCCAATTAAATTCCACGGTGGGTTTGTCAACGGTTCGCACCCACCACGGATGTGAAGCGCGTCCTGCCGCATCCAAAGCGTGGCGCGTGTTCGCCTGAAGAGCAGGCTGCGCTGCGCCGGTTGCCATCGTCACTCCCCCCACACCGGCTAACTGTAAAAATTCCCGTCGTGAAATTCTTTTGCGCGTTTCAGACATTGGACGATTCTCGTTGAACAGCATAGCAAGCCACAGGTGAGAGGAGTATCGGGAAAAGTCAGCGAGTTTGTAGGAGTTTTCCTTACAGGCGAATCAAAAAAGAAGTCGATCTCGACTTCTTTCGTAACTGCACCGCCAATCCGTCATTGCGAGTGTTCTTCACGAAGCAATCTCGGTCATGCCTCGAGATTGCTTCGTCGCACAGAACGCGCCTCGCAATGACGCGGATGTGTTTTGCGTAAATCCTGTCCTTTACTTCTTTGTAGTTTTCTCATCCCCCGAATTCTCCAACAACCCAGCCTGAAGCGCAAAGCGCACCAACTCCGAACGATTCTTCAATTCCAGTTTTTCCATTACGCGCTCACGGTATGTATCTACCGTTTTAGGGCTGAGCGAGAGACGCTCGCCGATTTCGCGGCTGGTGAATCCTAACGCCGTCCAACGCAGCACTTCCGCCTCGCGCGCCGAAAGATTGATCAGAAGTTTGCTCGTTTGTTTCTCTTGCAACAGTTGTTCGGCTAACGCGCTGGCGGCAGTTGGATGCACGAAACGTCCGCCGCCGTGAACCACACGAATCGCTTGCAGCAAATCGGTATGCGCCGACGACTTTGGCACGTAACCGTCGCTGCCTGCTTGTAATGCTTGCACCACGAACTCGCGCCCACTGTGCATCGAGAGAACGATCACCCGGACGTGTGGATGGTCATGGCGAATCTGGCGGATAGCCTCTAGCCCGCCCATGCCCGGCATCCCCAAATCCATCACCACGATATCCGGTTGAGTTCGAGCCGCGACGCGGATCGCCTCTTCGCCACTGCTCACTTCCCCCACAACTTTTATATCCTCTTCGCTCTCTAACAGAGATCGCAACCCCTCGCGCAGCACCTGATGATCATCTGCCAGCACGATGCGGATCGGAGTCGTCGCCGTCATAGTGACTCCTCCGGTGTTTGAAATGGGACGCGGACTTCGATTGACGTGCCTTGACCTGGCGTAGAATAGACCGCCATCGAACCGCCGATCATCTCTGCCCGTTCCTGCATACTCAATAACCCTAACCGCTGCCGCCCGCCGGATGCGATAAATAGCGATCTCCACTTCGGATGGCAAACGTTGATCGCCCAAATTTAATTGACAATCGGCGGTAAGCCCCACCTTTTCTGTCATCTCTTGAACCAGAGTCCGCAGCGCCAGCTCTAGCCCAAACTCTTCCAGCGCGGCGGGGCGCAAACGATACGAAATTTCGCGCACCTGCTCAATCGTCTCGGACACCTCTTGGCACAAACTCGCCACGTTCTCGCGCACAGACTCTGTCGTCTGTTTCTCCAACGCTTTAAGGCGCACCAACAAACTAGTGAGAGTCTGTCCGGCGCTGTCGTGTAAGTCTCGCGCCAAACGAGATCGTTCATCTTCTTGCGCCCGCACCAACGCGCTCAACAACGTTTGCCGCGCCATCTCTTTCTCTTGCACACTGGTGTGCAGCCAAGCGTTTGCCACCGCCTCCGACACTTGCGCCCCAATCGTCGTCAGCAAATCCATATCATCTTCTGTGAACCGCGACTCATCGGAACAAAGCAAATTCACCAGACCAAATTTTTGACCACGCGCCTCAAGCGGAATAACAACGTGAGAATAATGCGCCCTCTCTAAGGCAATGCGTTTGCAGGGGCGGACGACTGCCGTCGGACCAAATTCGCCGGAGAGCAGTCCTTGTTGGCAGGCGCAGAGTTGATCCGATGTTTTCAATAATTCGATTCTGACCTCGGTTGGCACGCCTATGAAACTCGCCAAATGAAATTCATTGCTCTCACGATCCCAAATGTAAATATAACCGCTTTGCAACCCCATCACGTCGAGAGTCGTTTTAAGTGAGGCGTCCAAAACTTCTTGCAGCTCCAAATTTCGGTTCGCCGCCGTTGCCACGCGGTTGACGGCGGACAATCGGCGATTGGTGCGCTCCAAATTTTGTTGACCTGCCACCAACTGATCGATCATCAAATTAACCGAACGCGCCACGCCCCCGATCTCATCCTTTGCCCAGATGCGCGCCCGTGAGGTCAGGTCGCCCTCGATCACGCGTTGAGTCGCCCGCCGCAATTCCAACAACGGATGCGTTAACACCAGCATCATCAAAAAAGTCAGCAAGATCGAAGTCACCGCCGCCAACGCCGTCACCAACAATACACTTCGGCTGCCCGCCTCCATTGCCACCCGCACCCGCTCGTCGGGCAGCAGATACGACAGCCAATCCGATAAACCCGTTTGCACCCAATAGTTGAGCGTGAAACCCAATATCAAAACGGGCAGCACGATGATCCCGGCGATCTTGATTCGCACCGGCACCGCTAAAAAAAACTCAACAAGCAAATCGGCGAGTTGTTGTCGCATCGTGATTCAGTGTATTACTTTTCTATTCAGCGTTCATCTACCTTTTATCTCCCTTCGGCGTGACACATGACACCCGTGTTATCATCTCGCCCCATGCCCCGCAAAGATTTCTCTCATGCCAATTATTTCCCCGGCACCACCGGCAATCCGTTTGATGTTGTCCTTCATGTTTTGGATCGGATCGCTCGTCTGAGTGACGCTGCCTTTGCCGCGTTGCTGATTCTCATTTCACTCCTCATCACGCGCGGCGACGCGACGACCACCGTGATTCAATTAACGTTTTTTCTGGGCGACTGGATTTTGCTCGACCTTCTGCCGCGCTTCAACAAATCTTTCGGCCCCGCCAAACCGCCCGCGCTCATGCTCGCCATCTTGCGCTCGCCGTTTGCCTTACTGCCTCTCACTTTCAACTTGCCTTTACAAATTATCGGCACGCTGCTTGTCGTCTACGGATTCTGGATCGAGCCGCACACGATCCACGTCACGCATCAAACCCTTCGCACGCCCAAACTTAAACCCGATCAAACGATTCGCATCCTGCATCTCGGCGATATTCACCTTGAACGGATCACAAATCGAGAAAAACAATTAATCGAATTATGCCGTTCGCTAAAACCCGACCTCATTTTGTATTCCGGCGATTTCCTCAATCTCTCATATCTGCGCGATCCACTTTCGCAACAGCAGGTGCGTGAGGTGATTAAACAGATCGATGCTCCGCTCG
>JACRLA010000092.1 GCA_016215145.1 Chloroflexota bacterium | reverse complement strand
GGCAATCGCCGATAAAGCGGTGGCGGCGAACCTGACGCATCTGTGCATCAAGATCGCCGACGCGGTCTATCCTTCCGGAGTAGATCGCAACAACAATGATCGAATGCCGCCGCTGGTCAACGAACTTAAACGGCGCGGCATTCAAGTGTGGGGCTGGCACTACGTCTACGGCGACAACCCGCAAGGCGAAGCGCAGATGGCGATCACGCGCTGTAATCAATTGGGACTCGATGGTTACATCATTGATGCTGAAGGCGAGTACAAAGGATCGGGCAAAGCGGCGGCGGCATCCACGTTTATGAACGTTCTTCGCGCCGGGCTGCCGACTCTGCCCGTGGCGCTGAGTTCGTATCGTTACCCTTCTTACCACACCGAATTTCCGTGGCGACAATTTTTAGAGAAGTGCGATCTCAATATGCCGCAAGTGTATTGGGAGCAATCGCATAACCCCGAATCGCAATTGGCGCGCAGCGTGCAAGAATTTAACAACGCTTCACTCGTCGGTCACATTCGTCCCGTCGTTCCAACCGGGTCGGCTTACGGCTCGGGCGGATGGGAAGCCACCGCCGACGACGTGCGCCGCTTCTTTCAAAAAGCAAAAGACTTGGGACTCGCGGCGGCGAATGCCTATTCGTGGGATTGGGCAACATCTCCTGGTAAAAGCGCGTTGTTCGATTCGGTGGCGGGATTTGATTGGCACGTTGACCTCACCCCAAGTGGCGGCGACAGTGGCGGAGTGACGCCGCCACCGATTACCGACATCGTGGATCAATACTTTGAGGCGTTGAATCGATTCGACGTAGATCAACTGATTCAACTTTATCAACCCAACGCCATTCACGTCACCGCGCAGCGCACCCTCAGCGGGCGTGAGGCAATTAAAGATTTTTACACCACTCTGCTCGGCGCCGATCTTCCTTATCCGCGATTCCATTACGCGATCACAACCAACCAAGACCCGACGCGCATCTTCACTTGGTCAGCCGAAAATAATTCTAACCATATTGACGATGGCAGTGATACAATGGGTTTGAAGGATGGGCTGATCCAGTATCACTATACAAAGTTCACCATCAAGTAATCACAGACCGCGAAAGTCTATGAGAGACTTTCGCGGTTTTTATTTAACAAGGAGACCCTAATGACATTTAGCTTTGACCCCATGCAAGCCAAAAAATCTTGGCTGGAAATTGTGGCGAAGTACCAGAACCCGGACGTTCGCAAAAGTGTGTGGCAGATCATTAATTCGATTGCGCCTTACGTAGCGTTGTGGGCGTTGATGTATTTCAGTATGCAGTATTCCTACTGGTTGACTCTCTTGCTCGCCATCCCCACTGCCGGATTCACGATGCGTATCTTCATCATCCTGCACGACTGCGGACATGGATCATTTTTCAAATCGCAAAAAGCCAACGACATCGTCGGATCGATCTGCGGCGTGATCACCTATACGCCGTATTTTCAATGGCGGCACGAACACGCCATCCATCACGCCACATCCGGTCATTTAGATCGGCGCGGCGTGGGCGACGTGATGACGCTGACAGTGAAAGAATATATGGCGTTGAGTGGGTTGGGCAAGTTAAAGTATCGCCTCTATCGCAACCCTCTTGTTATGTTTCTCTTTGCGCCGCTGTTCGTGTTTTTCATCTCGCATCGCTTCATCTCGTCGGCGTCAAGCAAAGCGCGCGAACGCAACAGCGTGCATTACACTAATTTGGCGCTCTTAGCGGTGATACTTGTGCTGAGCTACTTCATTGGCTTCAAAGAGTTTTGGCTGATCCAATTTCCGATCATGGCACTCTCTAGTTCAGCCGGTGTGTGGATGTTCTACGTTCAACATCAATTTGAAGAAACGTATTGGGATCACGCCCCCGAATGGCAGTATGTTCGCGCGGCGATGCAGGGCAGTTCGTATTACAAGCTGCCAAAAATTTTGCAGTGCTTCACCGGCAATATCGGTTTTCATCACATTCATCATTTGAATCCGCGCATCCCTAATTACAATCTGGAAAAATGTTTGAAGGAAAACACGATCTTCCAACAAGCGAATATCATCACGTTATGGGCGAGTTTCAAAACGATGTCTTATAAATTGTGGGACGAAGAGACGAACAAGTTGGTGGGGTTTGGCTATATCAAAAAATTTAAATTGAAACGGGCGCGATAAAAAAAAGGAAATAAAGGAAAGAGGGGAAGCAAAGGAAATGGTTAACACAAAAGAGTCGCCATCATGCGCGACTCTTTTATTTCGTAACTGCTCAGCGTCATTGCGAGGAGCGTTCTTCGCGGAGCGGACGAAGCAATCTCATAGCGCGACCGAGATTGCTTCGCAAAGTGCGCTCGCAATGACGGATCGGCTGAGCAGTTACTTTATTTCCCTTATTTTTCCCTCGTTTCCTTTATTTCCCTTAGCTCCGTTGTCTTAATATCGCCACAATCCCCGCGCCGAGTCCCACGACGAAGAAAAAGAGGATGGGGATAGCGGGAGGAAATCCGGTGAAGCCGCCGCCTGTGGTTTGCGCTGGCGCGAAAGTGGGTTGAACCACAGCCGGCGCGGGTGTGAAGGTCGGCAGCCGAGTCGGTGTCACCGTCGCGGGTGCGCCGCCGCCACCTGCCTCACCTGTGGGCGGCGGCGGCACGGTGGGAGTCGGCGGCAGTTGAATCACTTTGAGATCACTGATCTTACCGGCGCGCATCGCAACGAGTGGGGCATAGACCCAGGCTTCGTTATTTGGTCCGCCAACGTATCGAATCAACACCCAACTCGAGTCGGAAGATCGCCCCAAGGCAGGCGCGGTCTGTCCAGCAACCAACACGCCCACCTGATCGTAAACTGTTCCGGGACCGGCGCGGATATTAACTTGGTCGGCGACAAAAACTGTGGGTCCAGCAAAGGTAGCCGTCGGTTGGATCGTTTCGGTTGGGATGCGCGTGATTTGAATCAACGGCGAGGCGTTGACAGGATTGAATAACGCGAAGAACATTAACGCGAGTAATGTAAAGAGAGGAGAGAAGATTTTCAGGAAGTGTTTCATGTGGGGAATTATAAAAGACATTATCGGAAATAAGTCTTTGCAATTTCGGAGTGGTGTGGGGGACAGTTTTCTAATCCGCTGTTTAGCATTTTTCTGATCCCAATCATTATTCTGCATGGAAACATGTTGGGATTTTGGAGTTTGGGATTTGGGATTTTGTATTGTTCATTGTTCATTGTTCATCCTCTTCAACAGCCTCACCCCAATCCCCTGTCGAATGTAGGCCACCGCGCCCCGCCCCGAATCTTTCATCGCTCGCATCAACTTCAACGCCGTGTCTTCATCCACAGTCCACGTCAGCCACTCGTCGTGAACTTGCTCTACCAATTCGTCGGCAGTGTCAAACGAATCGAACCAATCGAATCGATCTTCCTTTGTGACAACAAATTTGTTATCGGCGATGACGCGCGCTAAAGCGGTATCCGATTGAATGTGATGCTGCCCCGAGTCATCGCACCATTTGAGTTCGCCGCAAAAGGTATCGCCGCCGTTTCGATCTCGAACAAAGACTAACGGCGAAAGCGCGAGCGGACGAATATCCAAGACTTCACTTCGGGTAACGCGCCAAGTTTCGTGAAGGGCATGAACCATGCCCGAGGGAGTCACTCATCAAAGCGACCAACTTAAGATCGTCAGGTCGAATGACGAATCGGCAAAAGGGAGAGAGGCGGCGTCACCGTGAATGAAATCTGTTTTCAGATTCCCGCTTTCTCCAAGAAAGCGGGAATCTTTGCGCGCGGCACGGGTTTCTTTCTGCGCGGCGATCAGTTCATCTCGATCATTATCAATCCCTACGATCCATTTTGCTTCATTGGCATAATAGGTGATCGTGCGTCCATCACCACAACCGATCTCCAAGACGCGCTTGCCGCGAAAATCAACAAAGCGGCTAAAAAACTCGCGTTCAACTTCTTCGGGATCAGGAAACGGATTCGTCGTTTCATCCTTCATAATTAGTCATTCATCCTTTACTCTTTTGTCGCTCAAAAATAGGACAAGTCGCGCGTGACAAGTATAGGCAATTATTCCATAATAGGGGGGGCGGATTCGAGAATATAATAACGTCGAACAGGGGCTTGTATGCTGTTGCTAGAGGTATCAAGCTATGACCGCTCCTCGCAAAATAACATCCAAAGATATTGAGCAAGAATTACGATCTCGCCAACGCTATTTAGCGCAACTCAACGACATCACGCGCACCTCTCTTGAAGCCGTAGATTTAAAAACAATGCTGCAAACTTTGGCAGACCAACTCGGCGAATTGTTTGACGCCGATGGATGCTTTATCACTTTATGGAGTGAAGAAGAAGGACGCACCATCCCGACAGCCGCCTACGGCGATTTGCGCGAGACCTATCCCCAGCAAATAATCTCGTCAGACGAAGCGACCATGACCGCCTCCGTATTGAAAGCCGGGCGCCCACTTGTGGCAGAAGATGTGTTCAACTCGCCTTACATCAGCCCGCGCCTCGCCGCTCTCTTTCCAACCAAATCTATGTTGGGTCTGCCGTTGATCGCCAACGATCAAAAACTGGGCGCGGCATTGATCTCTTTCAGTCAAACGCATCACTTCGTCCCCGACGAAATTGAGCGCGGCGAACAAGCTGCGGCGCAAATTGCTTTAGCCATTGCCAAAACGCGCTCGCTGGAGATCGAGCAACAGCGCACGGCGCAACTGGTGCGCGCCAATAACTTAATCGCCGCACTCAGTAGCGTCGCCGCGCGAATCGGAAACATCTCCAATCCCGGAATAGTAATGGAAACTCTCGGGTATGAACTGAAACAGATTGGCATTAACTGTATCGTGACATTACAAGAAGCCGGCTCAACACAATTTACCATTCAGTACATCTCGATTGAATCGAATCTTATTGCGATGATGGAAAAATTGGCAGGCATGGCTATTCACGACTTTCGCTTCACCGCGGAGAACCTTTCGTTTTACAAACAAGTCGTGATCAATAGAAAACCTGTGTTCGCCATAGAGGTCAGTGAAGTCGCCGAGCCAATGTTGAAAAGCCTAAACCCATTTGTTGTAAAACAAATTCTTCGTTTAGTACTCAGCGATACTCTACGATCTGCCTATTTACCCCTCATCATTAATGATCAGGTGAGTGGCGTATTAATGTTGTGGGGAGAAAATTTACTAGAGAGCGATATGCCCGCCATCTCCATCTTCGCCAGCCAAGTTGCCATCACCTTGGAGAACGCGCGTCTCTATGCCGAAGTGCAGCAGCTCGCCATCACCGACGTTCTTCTGGAAATCTACAACCGCCGCGGCTTGTTCTCTCTCGGCGCGCGCGAAATCGAACGCGCTCAACGCACGCGGCGCCCGTTAAGCGCGTTGATACTCGATCTCGATTTTTTCAAAAAAGTCAACGACACCTACGGTCACGCCAGCGGCGACGAAGTGCTGCACGAAGTGGCGCAGCGCTGCCGCAGCAACATTCGCGGCATTGATCTCATCGGGCGCTATGGCGGTGAAGAGTTTGCCGTGCTGCTGCCAGAAACTGATCTCCCCGCGGCGCACATCATCGCCGAAAGATTGCGGACAGCCGTCGCCGATACACCCATCGCCACCCAACGCGGCGGCGGCATCACCCTCACCATCAGCCTTGGAGTCGCCGCGTTAACCGCCTCCACACCCGATCTGGCTACGCTTCTTCGTCACGCCGACGAAGCGTTGTATGTCGCCAAACAGCGCGGGCGAAATCGAGTCGAAGTTAAATTGTAAAGTAGTAAAATACTCGCAACGACATTCAAGGAGAATACTATGACACAGAAAGTTTTTCACGGCGACATCACCCCCGAAGATTTAGCCGATGCGCTCGTCGGCGAATTCAGCAACGACGAATTCAACGCCAACCAAAACGGTGACGGCGACAAGATCGTGGTACAAATTTTTAAACCGCAGTGGCGACAATCGGGCGGCAACACCTCATTAGGTATTTCGATTCAACAACACGAAGACGGCGTGCTGGTAGATGTGGGCGATCAAGAATTTTTGGGCGTGATCGCTTCTCTGGGTCAAACCGCCTTCTCCCTTTTTCAGAATCCGCTCAACATCATCGGGCGGCTAGACGACATCGCCTCGGACGTTAACTCAATGCAGTTGCCTCAAAAAGTGTGGGATTCGATTGAACGATTCAGCAAAACGGTTGGCGCAACAAAACAGATCTCGGAACGATTGAGTTCAACGGCATGTCCTTACTGTAACGCGGCGAACAAGGTGGGGGCGACATCGTGCGTGCAGTGCGGCGCGCCGTTGGGCGACGTGCAACCGACGGCGTGTGCCTCGTGCGGTTTCGTGAACGTGAAGAACGCGAAGTTTTGCTCGAACTGTGGGAAGCAATTGTGAGTGTTGAAACGGTTAAATGATCCGCAGCCCCCTCCGCTATCCCGGCGGCAAAAGCAAAGTTGCCGATCAGATTGTTGCGCTCATCCCAGAGTTTGGCGAGTATCGAGAGCCATTTGTCGGCGGCGGCTCGGTCTTTATCTACCTTGAACAAATTTATCCCGACAGGAAATTTTGGATCAACGATCTTTATTTTGAACTTTACAATTTTTGGCTAACGTGTCAAAACGATCTTGACGGCGTCGTTCATCAGGTTGAGAAGTGGCACAAGGGTCACAGAGACGGCAAGAAACTACATCGCTGGCTCATTGATAATCTTCCAATCTTCACGCCGCTTGAGAAGGCAAGCGCCTTCTTTGCTTTAAACCGCATGACGTTTTCAGGCACGACAGAATCGGGCGGTTACTCGGAGCAGGGTTTTCAAAAACGATTCACGACATCGAGCATTGATCGTCTGCGTAAATTGGATAAGGTTTTAGGCGACATAAAGATCACTCACTTGGATTATCAAGAAGTCGTCGAGGCAGACGGCGACGATGTATTTATTTTTCTCGACCCGCCCTACTTCTCCGCTATGAAATCCGCGCTTTATGGCAAGAACGGGAAACTGCACAAAAGTTTTGACCACGAGCGTTTTGCAAAAGTGATGCGGAAGTGCAAACATAAATGGCTGATCACCTACGACGATTCGGAATACGTGCGCGATCTTTTTTCATTTGCTTATATCAAACCATGGGACATTATGTACGGCATGAGAAACATCACCAAAGAATCAGAGCAATCTGAGCAAGAGCTTTTCATCGCCAACTATCCGCTGGTGCTGCCCAAAGAACGACAACTCGCCCTGTTTGAAAAACGGGCGCATTACAAAACTCGATAATGTAATAGTCACCTACCCTAACTTTCAAGGAGACCTGCATGGCAAACGACAAAGAAGAAAAACCGAAAGATGAAGAAAAGAAAATTCCACCCACAAAGAAGAAAAACCGAAAGATGAAGAAAAGAAAATTCCACCCAAAGATAATATCGTCATCAGCAAACACACCGCGACGGTTGGCGGCAAGAAAATTAAATACACCGTCACCACCGGCACGATGGTGCTGAAAGAAGAAGCACAACAGAAGAAAGGCGAGAAGGAAGGCGAAAGCGAAGGTGAGAAACCAAAAGCCGCGGTCTTCTTCATCGCCTACACCCGCGACGATGTGACCGACAAACGCAAACGCCCGATCTCGTTTTCGTTCAATGGCGGACCCGGTTCGGCATCGGTCTGGCTGCATCTCGGCGTGTTGGGTCCCAAGCGCGTGTCACTCGACAAAGATGGCAACGCCCCACCCCCACCGTATCAACTCGTCAACAATGATTACTCACTGCTCGATCAAACCGATCTCGTTTTCATTGACCCGGTCAGCACAGGATACAGCCGCGTCCTTCCCGGCGAGAAGGCAAAAGAATTTCACGGCTACAAAAAAGATATCGAGTCGGTTGGTGATTTCATTCGCCTTTACACCTCACGCTACAAACGCTGGTCTTCGCCAAAATTTATCATCGGCGAAAGTTACGGCACCACGCGCGCTTCGGGTCTGGCCGGATATTTGCAAGAGCGGCACGGCATGTATCTCAACGGGCTGGTGCTCGTCTCGTCCATTCTCAACTTTCAAACCGCGCGCTTCTTCATTGGCAACGATCTGCCGTACGTTTTATTTTTGCCGACCTACACCGCCACGGCCTGGTATCACAAAAAGATCAAAGGTGATTTAAAGAAACTACTGGCGGAAGTGGAACACTTTGCGGCGAATGACTACACGTTGGCGTTGATGAAAGGATCAGGTCTGGCCGCCGCTGACCGCGCCACCGTGATCAAAAAATTAGCCGCCTACACCGGCTTGAGCGAAGACTACATTGATCGCACCGATCTTCGCATCCAAATCCACCGCTTCTGCAAAGAGCTGCTGCGCGATCAGCGCCGCACGGTGGGGCGACTCGATTCGCGCTTCACCGGCGTTGACCGCGACTCGGCAGGCGAACTTGCCGAATTCGATCCGGCGAGCGCAAACTTATCAGGCGCGTATACGTCCATGTTCAACAACTACGTGCGCGACGATTTAAAGTTTGAGAGTGACTTGCCGTACGAAGTGAGCGCGGGCTTGTGGCAATCGTGGAGTTATGCCGAATTTCAAAATCAATACGTCAACGTCGGTGAGACACTTCGCAAAGCCATCAGCATGAACCCGAATCTCAAAGTGCATGTCACCAACGGCTACTACGATCTCGCCACGCCGTACTTCGCCACACAATACACGTTTGATCATTTACAACTTGATCCAACTTTGCAAAAAAATGTCTCGATGAGCTACTATGAGGCGGGACATATGATGTATATCCACATTCCGTCGTTGAGGAAGATGAAGGAAGAACTAACGAGCTTCATTCGCAACGCAGTGCCGCGTTAGGTAAATTATGAAGGATGAATTATGAAGGATGAAGAGTACTTCATAATTCATCCTTCATAATTCATAATTTAGTCTTTGAGGTTACGTTTTCTTTTCTTGATAATCGTCACAAAGATCGCAATCAATTGATTGACTTCGTCTTGCAAAGGAGCGAGTTGCCCAGCTTTCACGATTCCCCCTTCTACCAACAATTCAAACCAATACGCCGTTTCGTCTAACTCCTTCAAACAATCTCCCATCTTGGAAATAAACTCCGCATCCGATCTTGCACGATACGCTTCACGATAATTTGCCCCAACCGCCGTTCCCGATCTCAATACTTGTCTACCGATCACTTGCGCTTCAGTGGACTTCGGCAACTTGCCATACATCTTAATCACACGCAGCGCCAGCGATTTCGTGCGTGTCCTCAAGTCCTCGGGTTTCTGACCCTCTGTGTTTTTCATTTTCCAAATCTCCTTTTTAAATTTTGTTTTAAATTAAAACGTTGACAGCCATAGCCTATCACTATGATTATCAACGTTCACGACCAACCTCATTCATCCTTCATCCTTCATAATTCATCCTTTGGCGAAGTTCTCCAAAATCCTCGCCGTATGCTTCACCCCCTGCACAAAATTCTCTAACACCATGTTCTCGTTTGGCGCATGGGCGCGGGAGCCGGGGTAGCCAACGCCTGCGGTGATGATCGGCACTTTGAGCGAATCGAGAAAAACATAATTGGGTCCCGACCCGCCGATGATGGGCGAGACTATCGGTTCTTTGCCGTAGACTTCACGCGC
>JACRLA010000282.1 GCA_016215145.1 Chloroflexota bacterium | reverse complement strand
CAAGAATCTCGGCGATGTCATCCAAACTAAAATCCAACGCCCGCGCATTAGCGATGAAGCGTAATCGTTCCACATCTACCTGAGTGTAGTGACGATAATTGTTATCGGCGCGTTTCGGGCGCGGCATCAGTCCAATGGATTAGTAGTAGCGAATTGTTTTGGTCGGCACATGGGTCTGGGTGGTTAACTCGTGAATCAACATGGCGATTGCTCCTGACTTTACACCTTCCAGTTGCTGGAAGGTCAAGGTTAAACTTTTAAACCTGCGGTCTGAGTATAAGACTCCAATATAAGAATGTGGTTCAACCTCTCGCTATAAAAAGTAGTATCATCATCTCACGAATACTTTTTTGGAAAGGTAGTATATGACAATAGGTATGCACAGATTGAAATGGTTGACTGCGATTCTGGTTACTATTTTCCTGCTCACTTTTGAATACTTGAGACATGTAGTTTGGCCCGGTCTCTTGCACACTTTCCCTGCCTACTTGCTCTCGCTGGTAGCCGTTTTTACTATCATCTTAGTCTTCAATCAAGTCATCTATGATGTGCTAGAAAAGTTACAGCAGAATCTCTTGCAACAGAATCGCCGCCTTTCTACCCTCAACGCAATTGCCTCTACTGTAAGTCAGTCACTCAATCTAGATGAAACTCTCAATGATACTCTCGATAAAGTCATAGACCTCACGGGTGTTGATGCCGCCGCTATTTATCTCGCTAAGGGCGATCACCTTTTCCTCAAAGCCCATCATAACTTCCCAACTCAAATGGTGGAGGGCGCAAATGAGTTGAAAATAGGCGAAGGGTTGTCGGGTCAAGTCGCTGCTTCGGGACAACCCATTATCGTGCAGGAAAAAGTTTCGCAAGACGCACGATTAAAAAACGAAGTTGTTCGCCAACAAGGGTTTGAATCATATGCTTGTGTACCCTTGCTATCGAAGGGGAAAGTGGTTGGTGTGCTGCCGATGGCAACGTATCGGCGGCGCGAATTCAGCACCGAGGAGGTTGAATTACTTGGCGCAGTTGGACACCAGATCGGAGTCGCCATCGAAAACGCTCAGTTGCACAGCCAAGTACGACAGCAAGCCGGTTATCTTAATACCCTTATTGAAAGCTCGGGCAACGCTATTATCACCGTCGCATATAATGGGACGATCTTATCGTGGAATCACGCAGCAGAAATTATTTATGGATGGAGCAAAGACGAGGCTGTTGGCCAAGTTCTACCCATGGTGCCGCCACACCTGCGCGATGAATCTCGAGCGTCGTTAGAGCGATTGATGGGATCGGGCGAGACGATATACAACCTCGAAACACTACGTTTGCGTAAGGATAGAGAACTCATCCCGGTGATGGTGACCGCTTCGCCTATTCGGGATGCCGAGGGTCAGGTCGTACACGTATTGGGCATTTCAACTGACATGCGCGATAGAAAACGACTCGAGCAAGAGCTGTTAGAACAACAACGCGCTCTGGCCGTCCTTCAAGAGCGCGAGCGGCTGGCGCGCGAGTTGCACGATAGCTTGGGACAGATTCTGGGTTACGTTAACACGCAAAGTCAGGCGATCCGTGAATTGTTGTCTCAAGATCAAAAGGATAAGGCGGATTCTTATTTGAAACGCCTCATAGAAGTCGCGCAGGACGCGCACGCCGACATTCGTGAATATATTTTGAGCTTACAAACGCAATTCTCGCGCGAACATCGCTTCATCCCCACCTTACGGGAATACTTAGGACGCCCAGCAGACTCAAATTCTTTTTGATGTGACAGAAAGTCAAGTGCGGGTTGAGATCGTAGACAATGGCAAAGGGTTCGATTCGGCGCAACTCTCAGTAGACGATGGACAACACTTTGGGCAGCGCATCATGCGTGAACGGGCAGAAGAAATCGGCGGCACCGTTGAAGTGCAGTCGGCAACCAACCAAGGGACGCGGGTGTTGATAAACGTGCCGCTGCCAAAGGCGGCAGGATGACGATGAAGATATTGTTAGCGGATGACCATGCGTTGTTTAAGGAAGGGCTGCGTAATCTATTAACTGCACGCGGGATCGAAGTGGTTGGGATGGCACAGGATGGATTAGAAGCGCTGGCGCAATCGCGCACCCTGCACCCCGATGTTGTGCTGATGGACATTCAAATGCCACATTGCAATGGGCTAGAAGCCACACGGCTGATCAAAACTGAAATGCCGGAAATCAAGATCGTGATGTTGACAACCTCTGCCAACGATGAGGATTTGTTTGAAGCGATCAAGAGCGGCGCGTCGGGGTATCTGCTTAAAAGTCTCGATGCGGAAAAATTCTTTGAATTGTTAGCAGGAGTCTCTCAAGGGGAAGCCGCCATTTCACCTGATATGGCGACGCGTATTCTGAAAGAATTCGCGCAACCGACGCAAAAAGCCAAAGGCACAGTGGCGGCAGACGATGACCCGGATCGCCTGACCGAGCGACAGACGGAAGTCTTGCAACGGGTCGTGCAAGGTCTTTCTTACAAAGAAATCGCTGCGTCGCTTTTCATTACGGAACGCACAGTTAAATACCATATGCAGGAAATCTTGCAAAAGTTGCATCTGCAAAACCGTTCGCAAGTCATCGCATATGCTGTACGCACCGGTTTAGTGTCCAACAAAAACGACTAACCCTCCCTTTCGATACAATGCCCTGTCTGAAAGGACAGTCTTTGCTTGAGGCAAAGACTGTCCTTTTTTTTATTTCAAAACTGTCTGCTAAGGCGTACACATTTTGGGATCGAATCCGTATAGTGGATGCACGATGATCGAGCAGAGAATAGTTGTCCTGTATGGAGTCTCATTATTCGTATCCGCTATGGAGTCATGTTTACAGGGACAGCCCAATCTGCGTGTCCTGAGAGCGAACCAAGGTGCAACGGATGCCAGAGGACAAATTAATTTTCTGCATCCTGATGTGATCATCTTCGACAATGGCGAGACGGGGTTGGGTGATTTTCCCGGTGTAGTGCAACTACTGAAGGATAACCCTCAAGTATTGGTGATTGGTCTTGATGTGAATAGCAATCAGCTCACTGTCTTTTCTAGCGAGCAACGCGCCGCGACAACAGCCGCCGATGTGATTGAGGCAATCCTACTCAGGGCACACGGTACTCACGCGATTGACAACGTTCACGAGTGACAAAACTCGTCACTGGATTAAACGGAAAGGAGCAATTTCACAACACACATCGAAAGACCTTAACTAAAATTTCCATTGCGGTTACAAGTACTCAATATTTTTAAAGGAGAATATCATGAAACACCTAACACAATTTACATTTAAATCGGGGGTGCTGATCTTGGTGGCATTGATCTTCGTGGTCACCGCCTGCGCTACCCCGACAACTCAAATGTCGTCGGCGACTCAAGCGCCTGCGGCAACAGCGGCTGGGCAAGCGGCGGTGCAGCCGATCACGGTGCAGCAATCCAGTGCGCCAAAGGCGGTTCAACCGCAGACGGCTGCGATTCTTCCGAGCGGCTTTGCCGCGCCCGCGCCAGGGCCGAATCTTTTAGCCACCACTTGGCCCGAGCGCTTGGGCATCATCGTCTCAGAAATGAAGCCGGCAACAGGCAAAGTGCTTTTGAATCCCAAAGCAGGCGACTTGTGGTTCTTCTCAAACTCCAGCACAACGTGGGGCGCGACCAACACCAAGAATGCGGTGTGGGTCATTGACGCTAAAACAAAACAGACTGTTGCCGAGATCGCTCCCTTTGACGGTGAAGGGAACAGCAGTCACGGTATTGCCGTTTCAGGCGATGCCAAGTTTATCTACCTGCCGATGTTAGGCAAGGATAATCGCATTGATGTGCTGGATGGTCGAACTCTCGAAGTCGTCCAAACGATTAAAACACTGGGACGCCCTCATCATCAAAAACTGTGGCATGACCCCAAGACGAACAAAGACTTGATCATCGGCGAAGACTTTAATTGGAATTTCTCTGGCTCTGGCTTTTACGTAATCGATCCCAGCCAGAACAATGCCATCGTCGGTGGTTTGAGCAACGGTGACTTCCAAGGCAACCCCTACGTCAGCGCAGGTGCAGCGGATGGTTCATCTATTGTCGTCACGATTCCGGCGCCTATGTCCGCTTTCCGCGACAAGATGGATGGCTGGGTTGCTAAAGTGAATCCCAAGACTTGGAAGGTCACTGGCTTGGTGCCAATGATAGACCCACTCTATCCCGTAGTATCACTTGATGGAAAATTTGCTTACGTCACTTCCGGTGGTGAAGCGCGCATTTACAAGATCAATCTTGAGACGATGAAAGAGGAAGGCGAAGTTCAAACGGGACCCGGACCGTGGGGCGCGACCCTCTCTTACGATCAGACCCGTCTCTACACTGCCGATAAAGGTGAAGGTCCCGGTTACAACCAACAAGGTCGCACCACCACCATCATTGATCTTCAAACAATGGGCGTGGTGGATGTTGTCCCGATTGGACTGACGACGGATCATGCCCTGCTCAGCCCCGATGGCAAGGAAGTATGGTTCACCTCTAACGCCGAGCACGCCATTTACGTGCTAGACACAGCCACGCACAAGATGACCGTGATCAAAGATCCAGGAGACGGCGACATTCACGGCGGCGTCTGGGTGCAGTACAAAGATGACGGAAAAGGCGGAGTCGTTGGTGAAGTTGTGGCAGATTACGCCGGACTGCATGGCAGTGCACTCGACGCCCAACGCAAGTACGTCTCAGAACCTACGGCGACAATTGCTTTCAACGGCAATGGATTTACACAAAAGAGTCTCAGCGTCACTGCCGGACAGGCGATTCGCCTCACTATCAAGAATGTCGCCGGCACCAGCGCCGGAAAACTCACTTTCCAGAGCGACGACATGGGCATCAAACCTATCATCCTTAGCGCTGGCGATAGTCAAGAAGTGCGTTGGACGGTTCCGACTAAGACGGGCGATCTGAAAGCGACTGTTTTGAAATCGCCTGTGGCGGCAACCAACAATACGATGAGCATCGTTGTTAAAGCAGCGGAACCTGCAGCCACGAGCGCCGCCCCCGCAGCGGCCGGACCTCAAATCGTCAACATCAAATCGGAAAAAATGTTGTTGAATGTCACGACGGTGACAGTAAAGGCTGGGCAGCCTGTGCGCTTCGTCTTTGTCAACACCGATGACGAGAAGCATAATCTGGTTGGGATCGGCGAAACCGTGCAGTTGCTCAGTCCAGATGTCTCAGCAGGGCAAACCATAACTTACAACTGGACAGCTCCTGCGACCCCCGGCACATATAAAGTAGTGTGTGCGTATCACCCAGCAGTGACTTTCTCACTAGTCGTGCAACCGTAGTTTAGTAGAGCAATGGAGACGACTCAGGATCGTCTCCATTGTCTCAAGGTCTCATCGCAGTTCATTTTTTATAGAAAGTGCAGGTGTCCTCATGGTTCAACAAAAGACTTGGTCATCTTCCATAACGCGCTGGGGAATCGCTATCGTCTTGCTGTTAGCGGCTGGCGTTTTCGCACTGGGTTGGTTGGCTATTACTAAGACACAGGGGCGCGAGGCGCAGGTGGTAACCGCCAGCTTACGCACCAATCAGATTGCTGATCTCACAGCAAGTTTGACTCGCTCCGGTTATGCCGCCGATGGCATTGAAGTGGATGTGGTGTTAACGACTCCGGCGTTCTTCCGGCAAACGAATCGATCTCGAGAGGCGTCCAATCTCGGCGCGGATCGATTCGTAGTATTTGTCGCCAACGAGAACGTCCACTACGGATCGCTCTCCCAACACTTTTCGCCGATTCTCCGTTTGGATGGCAACAGCTTATATGTGGCGACAGACGAGCGTGTGCTGACGGATGCCGTGCATCATCGCACAACCGTGTTGGTCTTTGGCGATCTGCCTGTAACTATGTTGGATGGGAATCACACCGTCGAACTTTTATTGCCACAAATAGAGGGCGGCAATCGCACCGTACTCCAATGGTATACGCCGATTGATTATCCGCAGAATGTGCAACAACCACAGACTTTGAGTCTCGGTTTGTTGCTCTCATTGGCGGCAGGACTCTTGGCGGCGATCTCGCCGTGTCTCTTGCAGCTCACTGCGTTTTATCTACCCACGTTGGCGGGTGTTAGCGCCGATGCGACTCGCGCCGGTGCTACAACAGGCGATGAGCGACGCCGTGTTTTGTTCACTGCCTTGTTGTTCGTCTTAGGTTTCACCGTTCCGTACACAATAGGTGGAGCGCTCATGGGCGGCATGGGTCAGGCATTGGCGGCAAGTGGGTTGTTGACTCCTACCGGACCTATCGCGGTAGGCGCGGGGATCGTGATGATCATCATGGCAGTTGTTGTGGCATATCGTTCGCGTGTGCCTGTGGTGTGTAATCTGCCGTTGCCTATGGCAATTCGGCAAAGTTCTCGCTTGCCATTTGTCGAAACTTTCATCAGCAGCTTTGCAATCTCAACCGGTTGTCTCGCTTGCTTTGGCGGCGCGATTCTGGGTGTGTTGTTGGTTTACACCGGACTACTCGGCTCAGCGTGGTTAGGTGGGTTGGCAATGTTCGTCTTCTCAATGGGTTTGGCGATTCCATTCTTACTCGCCGCCTTCAGCTTGTCATGGGTCATGCCGATAGCAGTTCGTCTCCAACGAATCGCACCGGCAATTGGTTTGGTATCGAGCCTCGTTATGTTGTTCTTCGGTCTTGCGATGGCAACAGGCAACTTCCATGAAGTTAGCAGCTGGCTATATCAGCATCTACCTTTGAAGTAAAAGCGTAGTGAGGATTTTTAGGATGAAAGCGCAAGTCTTTGAACCGAGCACCCATGAATCAAAACTCGTCGGCAGTGCCGCCGCAGGCGCGATGTTTGCCGGTGTCGTCCATTTGGCAATTGCCCCCGTCCACTGGAGTCACTCCCCGGCTCACGGATTGTTTCACTTGTTGTCAGGGCTGATTGAGATCGTGTGGGCAATTTCTTTTTGGCGCAAACCCTCTGCCCTCTCGTCTCAAATAGGTGTAATCATCACGGGTGCATTAATCACGCTCTGGACGATTACCCGCTTTCTGCCTGCTCCCTTCAGTCACGAAGTTGAAGAGATTGATATGTTTGGCATCGTGACGAAACTGGCAGAAGGATGGGCAGTGATCACGTTAGTCATGTTGACCATCTCCAATGAGAGTGCTCATCAAATAAAGACCTCGGCTTGGCGCATCATGACTCAATCCTTAGTCGTTGCCATCGTGGGTGGAGGATTGACCTACTATCTGGCAATTGCCGCAGAACCTTTGATGCCCTGGCTCGCAGAAAAAGATTTATCGCAAGATGTTAAACAAAGCGCGACTGCACTTGTGAGTGAAACCCCTGTCGTAAAGCGCGTGGTTAACACTGATAATTTACATCTGGTCGTAGGCGGCATTCCGAGCGTCTTCGTCAATGGGGGTCCGATTCCGGTGACGGGTGATGTAGTAGCCGAAATAACAGTGACACTCGGTGATGTACGATACACGCGCAGCGCCGATCTTTATCTTTACCATCAAACCACGTCTAAGCCTATCGAGGATGCCAAAGCCGAAGTAACAGGCCGTATGCGTTACATGGAGCATGGCACGTTTCGGCAAATCGCTCTCCCCTCAGGAGAAGGACATTACTATTTGGATCTTCCTTTCCCAATGTCTGGCGAATGGGAATTGGAAATAGTGATCACGGCTGCCAACAAACAAAACACGATTCATCTATTCACCGACATTTTCAATTGAATGTCTCGGCGAAAATATAATTTTAAAAAATTAAAAAGGAGAAAGTAAAATCATGTACAAAAAGAGTCTTTTCATGGGGGTCATCGTAGTGGCACTGAGCTTGGTCTTGATCGCTTGCGGAGGCGCAAACAGCGCTCCTGCGGGTGTGAGCCTCACCCTCAAAGCACAGGACATCAAATTTGATCTCAAAGAGATCAAAGCCAAAGTGAATCAACCCGTCAACATCACGTTCGTCAACGAAGGCACGATAGAACACACTTTTGTCATCACTGATCTTGGTGTGAAAGAAACGGTGCAGCCGGGAAAACAGAAAGTCTTCACCTTTACACCCAACAAGGCCGGCACATTCAAATTTATTTGTGACGTTCTGGGTCATACCGAAGCAGGGATGGTGGGTCAGTTGATAGTTGAGCCATGACCACCGCAAATAATTTTGGTCGGACTGTGCTTGCTGCTTCTCACGCTACACCTTCCAGTTACTGAAAGGTGTAGCGTGAATTTTTTTGAGGGTTAGACGGCGGAGTGCTTAGTGAATCGTTTAATCAAATCAGGCAAAAATAAATAACCGAGCAGATACTGTGGAAGCGTGTCTGCCAATCCAGTGGCTAGAACAATACCGGTCCATCGTTGACGTGCGTCAGGATGTCAATGGAGGTATGCAACATACAACCCAACACGAACCACAGCCACCAGTGGCCACGCCTGCCGGGTTGCTTTCGGTATCGCCAGAGAAAGGCAAGGTAAGTGAACAACGCCACTGGCGAGTGCAAAAAATTGTGAGCAGCGATCCACCACGGGTTATTGAAATATAGATCGTCGAACATTTTGGGCATGAGGCTATCAAGGTTTTGTCCGACAACGTAACGGTAATAGACAAAACTTCCCACCGAGAGTAATCCTAACGGAATATCGGGCATCACCGAACCCCAGAGAAAAGCGGATTGGGGAATGTCTCGACGATTTGCTTTCTTATGTATCGCGGCATTGATGATGAGATGCGAAGGGGTATTCACGACTGACATCATTCCTAAATTATTAGCAAAGCAAACAAAGTGATCAGGTTTGTAAACGCTTGAGGATCGCTAACAAATCCTCTACGGAAGGTCGGTCAGCGGGATCGTAACTGCGATAAGCGAGTTTGAGAATGCCATGAGCATCCACAATGAAATCGCCGCCCAGTTGTGATGTGTCTGACTCATCCTGTTTCGGAATCCATTTACGCCCGGACACCAGAAGTTTGGCATACGCCCACAGCGTGCGCGGACTCCATGAACGCAGGCGGGAGCGATCCAGTTGATAGGCTTGATACACCGCGCGATCCGAATCGAGCAAGACTTCAAACGAGACGCACGTTTCGCGCATCCATTTTTGCAGAGCGGGCAACGTGCCGAAAGAAATGATCAACACGCGCGTATTTAATTTTTTGAATTCCTCTTGACGCTGGCACAACTGTGCCGCATGTTCACGACAAGGCAGTCAACCTAAGTGACGCAGAAACACCAGCAAGACAGGTTGGCGCAACTCGGCTAAAGAAATTTGCTTTCCATCCACCGTGCGTAGGTCGAAGTTTGGAGCGAGTTGTCCGGGGTTTATAGTTGGCATAGAGTTATCAAAAAAGTTAGCGCAAAGTGCGCCACGCCCAAACGAGACGTTGCGCGGCAGTGAACATCACCAACACGCCAAAGCCGACGAACAAAATAGTTAAGTGATCAGCCCACAAAAAGAAAAAGCAGTAGGTCAAGATCGTTTCGGTGCCGCCGATCAACCCGCTTGGCATGACGATAGAAGTTGCAGCAGCAGAGGCGGCAACACCTTTGGCACGATGGTTGTTTTTTTCCAGAATAGCGGCGAGATACATCCACGACGCGCTGTTGATGTAGAACGAAGCCAACATAAACGCCAACGCCAAGTAGCATCCATAACTGGGCGCGCTCATCACCAGCGCGATGGGCAGCGCGGCGTAAATAAAAAAGT
>JACRLA010000281.1 GCA_016215145.1 Chloroflexota bacterium | reverse complement strand
ACGCCTCAATCTTCAATGCGTTATCTACACAGCATCATCGCCACTTTCGCTCCCCTCAACACCACATCCAACGAACTCCACCGCACCGCCTCCATCACCGGACCCGAACCGTAACCGCCCATGATGATCAGATCGTTTTGATTCTTCTCCGCCGTTTGCAAAATCACTTCGGACGGCGAACCCTTTTCCAAAATAAAATCCGCGCTCACCTCGTGGAACTCCAAATAATCGCGCACGCGATCCAACTCGTGTCGATCCGAATCATTTTCGATCACGCTGACGATCATCAAACGCGCCTTCCACGTCTCGGCAATATACGTCGCGGCGAATAACGCCTCTTCGGCTTTTGGGCTGTCGGCAGAGTAGGCGAGCAGAGGCCGCATCAATTCCGTGGCAGGCGCAGGCACAGCCAGTATCGGGCGCGGGCTGCGATGAATCAATGTGCGAAATCCTGAAGCCAGTTTCGAAAATAATTGCGCCGACGGTGGATGCGCCAAATTGATCACAATTAAATCCGTGAGCGAGGCACGCTCGCAAATTTTATTGGCGATCTCACCCGACTCAATCGCCAGCGATCCGCGCACGCCCGCCGCCGCGCAGCGTTCTTCAAACTTCTGCTTAATCGCCCGCGCGGAATCCGACTCCTTCAACGCCTCCGACCCCACCACATGCAAACCATACAACCGCGACTCTTCGCGTTTGGCGATGATCAACGCTTGCTCCAACGCATACCAACTTTCATCTTCGCCGCTCAACGGCACCAACACATCGGCAATGAGATAATCAGAATAACGCGCCTTCAATTTTTCTTTGCGCCACTCGCCCACTTCCGTCCCCTTTTGATCGGCAATGTTCTTCGCCGCCGCTTCGGGTCGCACCCGCCAACCCAACTCCTCTTGGATCGCCTCGCGATGTTCCAACACCCACAAATACATATCCGCTTCGGTGCGATCAGGAAAATCGCGCAAGATGCCTTGCTCACGGATCACTTCGATCAACGGAAGATACCAATCATCGCACCAACGTGACGCCGCCTCTTCCAGCGTGAGCTCTCGATTCTCTTTTTGCTTAATTCGGCGGCGATACAACTCGATCTGCTCTTGCAGCTTTTCGTATTGTCCCGGCACGGTTGTGTTGAGATCAACGTGGCGAGATTGCTCGATTCGAGTCCGTTCTAAAAATTCGGCGTATTCTGCTTTGACGATCAGATCATCCGGTTGAACATCGGAAGTGAGCGGCACTTTGGTGCGAACTTCGGTGACGTAAGCCTCAATAGAATTCACACCCAACTGTTTAGCAATCGAAACTCGGTGATGACCGTCTTTGACAAAGTAAACGTCGCCGAGTTGGTAGACTTCGATAGGCGGCAGCCCCTGAGCTCTCACATTGGTCATCGCCGACATGACGTGCGCCCACCGTGATTCGTCGCTATCATGTCGCGGCAAAAAGCTGCGCGTGAAATCGGTATAGCGTCCCACACTGCCGATGATCTTTTCAATCAGAATTTCTTTCAAGCCACGATCCGCGCTGCCAACGGCTTTCAGTTTTTGCGAGACCTCTTCATAAGAAAGAAGCTCGGTAGATTTGCCCGTGAAGCGCGCAACGATTCCTTGAATCGCCGCCTCACGTCGCGCGTGGCGAAAATCTTCGCGGGCAGAACGGTAACTTTCGATGTAATCTGACATAAAGAGTAATTAGTAAATGGTAATTGGAAACGGGGCGATCATACCTGTTGTTAGCAATTGATTCAACTTTCATCTTATCGCAAGCGTGATACACTTCCTTCATAACAAATTACTAATTCCCATTTACTTTATGTCCCTCTCCTCCTCCTCCGAAAAAATAATTCACAACATCGAAACCGTCATCATCGGCAAGCGGCAACAAATTGAATTGCTGCTCGTCGCCATGCTGTGCGAAGGGCACGTTCTGCTCGAAGACGTGCCGGGTACCGGCAAGACCATGCTCGCCCGCGCCGCCGCCATTAGTATGGGCATCAACTTCAAGCCTGCTCGAAGACGTGCCGGGTACCGGCAAGACCATGCTCGCCCGCGCCGCCGCCATTAGTATGGGCATCAACTTCAAGCGTGTGCAATGCACACCCGATCTGTTGCCCAATGACATTACGGGCGTGAGCGTTTTCAATCAACAAACGAATGGGTTTGAATTTCGCCCGGGTCCCGTCTTCGCCAACATTTTATTAGCGGATGAGATCAACCGCGCCACGCCGCGCACGCAAGCCGCCTTGCTCGAAGCGATGCAAGAGCGACAGGTTACGGTTGACGGCGTCACCCGCGCCCTCGACAAGCCATTCATCGTCTTGGCGACTCAAAACCCAATCGAGTTCGAAGGCACATTCCCTCTACCCGAAGCGCAGTTGGATCGATTCTTGATTCGACTCTCACTCGGCTATCTCGCCAGCGACGACGAGAAACAAATGCTTCGCAATCTCAAAACGACTCATCCCATTGAATCGTTGCAGCAAGTAGTAGACGGAAACGATCTCGTTGAACTCCACGAATCGATCAGCAACGTCAACGTAGATGAAACGCTTGAGGGTTATATTCTCAACATCGTGCGCGCCACGCGCGAACACGGCGACGTATCGTTAGGCGCAAGCCCGCGAGGTTCGCTCGCGCTCTACAAAACATCGCAAGCCTTCGCCGCGTTACGCGGGCGTGATTACGTCATCCCCGACGACATTAAACTTCTCGCGCCGCTCGCCTTAGCACACCGTTTGATCCTCAAACCCGAAAGCCAACTACGCGGGCGCACGGCGCCAATGATCGTCGAAGAGATTCTTGAAAAGACCGCACTCGATATTGGATCGCTGTCAAAGTAACGCATCACGCATCACGTATCACGCATCACGTATTGCGTATTCCGTAGACAGTATTGCTCTTTTGGGATTTTGGAAATTTGGATTTGGGATTTTCCATTGTTCATTGTTCATTCTCTCATTGTTCATTGATTCCCCGTGCGCCACTTCCTCCCCTACTTCTTCCTCCTCTTTCTCCTCGCCGCTTTTCTGCGGATTGATTTCTTTTTCATCATCGCCTATTTTTTCTTCGCCATCTATCTCCTCTCGCGCCTGTGGATGAATCGCATCGAGCGCGGATTGCGCGTCAGCCGCCGCTTTAACTCGCGCGCGTTTTTTGGCGACAAGGTGAATGTGGAGATCAATGTGATCAACGACAGCTGGCTGCCCGCGCCGTGGATTGAACTGCGCGAATCATTGCCGATTGAACTTGCCACGCCCTCTTCTTTTCAACAAGTCGTCAGCCTCGGCGGGCGCGGACGCCGCCAACTTAACTACACCCTGCATTGTCACCATCGCGGCTATTACTCGCTCGGTCCGCTTCAGGCGCACACCGGCGACCTGCTCGGACTCGCCGACAAAGATTTAAAACGCAGCGCAGAATACATTGTCGTCTATCCGCGTATGGTCTCGATGCAGCAACTCGGTTTGCCCACGCGATCCCCTTTAGCGATTCTGAAAACGCCCACGCCGTTGTTTGAAGATTCATCGCGTGTGATCGGCGTGCGCGAGTATCAACGCGGCGACTCGCCGCGCAAGATTCACTGGACAGCGAGTGCCAGCGCTGGACAACTGTTGGTTAAAAATTATCAACCAGCGATTGCCCGCGAGACCCTCATCGCGCTCGATCTCGATTACGCCAGTTACCCCATGCGTCATCGCTACAGCGCGATTGAGATGGCGATCACCACAGCCGCCTCCATCGCCAACCACGCCATCGTGCATCAACATTTGCCAACGGGCATCGCCAGCGAAGCCCGCGATGCGGCGAGCAAATCGGTGACGCGATTCTTTTTACCGCCACGATCAGAACGATCTCATTTGGCGCACATTCTCGAATCGTTGGCGCGGGTTCAAGCCGTTGAAGGCGTGACACCCTTCGCCGAACTATTAAGACGCGAGAGCGTTCACCTTTCGTGGGGAACGACGTTGCTTGTCATCACCGCGCGCGTGGACGACACACTGCTCAAGACTCTCGCTTATCTTCAACGATCAGGTTTCGCGGTGGCCTGCTCAAGACTCTCGCCTATCTTCAACGATCCGGTTTCGCGGTGGCGTTGATCATGATCCACTTTGGGCGCGTGCCGCTTGAGATTCAAGCCAAAGCCGCAGTGTTGGGGATTAAGGTATATGCGGTGTGGGATGATTTCGATTTGAGAAGTATTTAGAAAATAGTTTCAATCACGAATAACACGAATGAGCGAATATCACGAAGGTTGTTTTCTCTATCCGTGAAATTCGTATATTCGTGACATTCGCGATTAAAGTGCGTAAGTCCTGTCAATAATGATTTCTGGGAATCCACGTTACCTCTCCCTCTTCATTCACCCCCTCCTCATCGGCGCGATGGTGGGCTGTGTTCTCACACCTGTTGTAGACATCGTGCGGAACTTCCTCGCAACGTGGAACACAACTTCGATCTTCATCCTCTGCGCCCTCGCCGCGCTAGAGGGAAGCTACGCCCACTATTTAATTCGTACGCGAGAACTGCGCGGCTGGGATGTTCTGCGATTCAGAGTGATCGAGATCGGGATGATCGTCATCGTCATCAAATTGATCAGCCTGTTGATGTATCCCCCGATAAACATCATCGCGCTGTTTGCCTCTTGGACAAACAACCCCTTCACTATTTTCGATCCGCAAACCATCGTCGGGTTATTCGTCGCCTTCATCGCTTGGCACACCGCCACCACCACCACCGAAGACATCGCCGACTTGAGTCGCTTTGTCTTTCCGAACGAGATGAGCGGCTCCTACATCTCTCCCTTGCAACGCCTCAACGAAAGATATTTTTTGAGCGGCGGGATTCTTTTAGCCGCAACGGGCGTGAACTACACGCCTCTCGCCGAACTCATTTCGCTCTCGCGCCCGATTCTTTCAAACGTGATCCTCAACGTGCTGATCTATTTTGTCTTGGGCTTGGTGTTGTTGGGGCAAGCGCGTTACACCGCCCTCAGCGCAGATTGGAAAATGCGCGAGATCAAAGTGTCCGCCGATATTGAGAATCGCTGGCTGCGCTACAGCTTGATCTTGGTGTTCATCGCGGGCGCGGCGGTGATCTTTCTGCCCACGCGCTACACGTTAAGTCTTTTGGATTTAATCAACGCGATCACCGTCGTTGTGTTCGGGATCATTTTTATCCTCGCGCAGATCATCGCCGCGTTGCTCGCCATCCCTTTGACGTTGTTGATCATGTTGATTCCCAAACTGCCGCCGATTCCGTTTGTACTGCCGCTGCCCCCGGCGCGCCTGCCGACTCTTCCCGCCGCACCTCCTAGCGACTGGGCAGAGTTCGTGCGTTCGTTGATCTTTTGGGCGATGTTGATCGGCGTTGCGGCTTACATCGTCGTCAACTATTTGCGCGAGCGACCCGAACTGTTAGAGATGCTGCGAAGTTCAAAAATGATTCGCTGGATGCGCGGTGCGTGGGCGACGATGCAAAAATGGTGGGGCGTGAT
The DNA here is from genome assembly GCA_016215145.1 of Chloroflexota bacterium. Classification (GTDB taxonomy): domain Bacteria; phylum Chloroflexota; class Anaerolineae; order Anaerolineales; family VGOW01; genus VGOW01. The sequence goes on along the minus strand of JACRLA010000281.1, from coordinate 71 downwards.
TCGGGAGCGTGTCGGCACGCGCCTGGCAGAGATGCTGCGCGAGCGGTGGCTGGGTGACGCGGCGAAAAAAT
>JACRLA010000280.1 GCA_016215145.1 Chloroflexota bacterium | reverse complement strand
TCGCATGGTGTAGGCGATGAAGAACCAAACAGTTGTCGCGTCTTGGGCGTGACCGGAGGGCAGGCCGTAACTTGTCTCTTGCGCCAACGCCTTCACGTTGGAGTCGGTCCAATAGGGTCGCGGCAGGTGGAAGATCATTTTGAAAAATCCGTTGAGCGAGCCGCCGATGAGCAAGAGCAGCACCACGCGCCCGCCGAGCGAAGCGTCAACGCACAAATAGATCAACGTCAGGGCGGCGATAAAAAATTCTTCGCTACCCAAAAACGTGAAGCCCTGCATGATCGCCGTCAGCCCCCCGATTTGTTGTAAAGCGATGTTGAGTTGAGTTTGTAGAAATGTGTCCATCGTTTTCTCCTTTCAATCTTCAATCCTTAATCTTCTGATACTTTTAGTATCACCGATGCGCGCCCTTCGCCTTCATACTTGGGCGCGAATTGCCACACGCAAAAAATGGCGATTGGCACTAATAGCCACATTAATTGAAACGGACTCGCCGGTGCAATTTTTTCGTACATCAATCCGGCTAATGCCGGTGCGGTTGCCGCCGCGCCATTCATCACCGTTTCGGCGACTGCCATGCTTGTCCCAAATTGTGCGGGCGGCACCAGCCGCGTCACCAATGCGCCGATGAGTGAACGGAAAGAAAAATAGCCGCCGCGCAAAAAATAGGCGAGAGCAAACCAGCCGATCCACGACGTGTTCACTAAAATTAAACTATAGATCAGAATCAAGCCCATCAACAGCATCAGCCCCCGCCGTGGTGGGCGGCGTCCCAGCAGTTGATTCAGTAGAAAGCCGCCGATGGCGTTGATCGATCCAATCCAGCCGATCTGCGCCACGTTGATCATTTTCACATCCGCTAAAAATTTGGGCGCGAGATCAAAACCAATGTTGAGCGCGATGATCACGCCGAAAATTAAAAACAGAAAATTGGTGAAGTGGCGATTCGTGACAAGGGTCATCGGGCTCAAACGATCTTCTGCTGGGTGCGGCGGTTGATATTCGATGAGGAGCATGAAGCCGGTTGAAACGCAGAACATGATCATCGCTCCCACAAAGGGCATTCGCAGTCCCCATTGCTCACCGATCATGCCGCCGACAAAGGGCGCGAGAATCAAGCCGCCGCTATACATAGAGAAGACGGACGATAACGCGCGTTCTGGCGTGAGGTTGCCGCGCCCGCGCGCGATGTACGTGCTGAGCGCCGGAATAACCCAGCCCGTTGAGTTGTAAAGAACAAAGGCAACGCTGAACCAAAAAAAGTTTGTGCTAAGCGCCATCATCACGCCGGTGATCACGCCGACGACCCATCCGCCCACCAAAGCCACGCGCGGACCAAAATGATCCGTCACCAATCCGGCGGGGATCATCGAAACGGCGCGCGCCACGGCGCTGATCGAAAACAGCAAACCGATCTGCACCGCGTCGGCACCGAGCGATTGCATGTAGTTTGGTAAAACAAAAAGAAACAAGCCTTCGCCGCTTGCCCATAAGAAGAGAGAGGCGGCGATGAGTTTTAAGTTGCGGTTGAGATTCATTTGAGCCCCGTGATGCGTGAAACGTGATGCGTGATTTAACTTCACGTATCCCGCATCACGTTTCACGGTAATTACCCTAACACTTTAAATTCGCGCCCCAAACTCGTCATCGTCTCCGCCCCATTCTCAGTAATCACCAAGTTGTCTTCAATTCGCACGCCGCCTTTGTTCGGTAAATAAATTCCGGGCTCAACGGTGAAGGTCATACCCGGCTCAAGCGGCATCGTTTCCGTTTCTTTCATGTCGGGTTCTTCGTGAACGTCGAGTCCGAGTCCGTGTCCGGTGCGATGGGTGAAGAATGGACCGTAACCGCCATCGCTGATCACTTTGCGCGCGGCGCGATCCACTTCTTGTCCGGTTCCCTTCGGGCGCGCCGCCTCTCGACCTTTGGCGTTTGCCTCTTTCACCAGGTCGTAAATTTTTCGCAACTCTGAATCTACTTCGCCTAAAGCAAACGTGCGCGTCAGATCAGAAAAATATCCGTTGACCGACGCGCCCCAATCAATGGTGATGAGGTCTCCGTTCTTCACCTTTCGATCCGTCACGCCCGCGTGCGGCAGCGATCCATTTTCGCCCGAAGCCACACTCGGTTGAAACGGCAACTCGCCCGAACCATGTTTCAGCGATTGCACCATTAACTCGGCGGCGATGTCGCGCTCGCTCACGCCGACCTTGATCATTGCGATGATCGATTCAGCCATTGAAAATTTAATTTCTGGCGCGAACTTCTCGAACCACTGAGTCTCCAACACGCGCATCCGTCTCCCCTCTACGCCCAACGTGGCTTTAGTTAATTTCAGCGCGGCGCAGGCATCGGCAAAGGCTTGTGCCGGACCCTTTTCATCGGTGTACACAAATTTTTGCATCTTGAACGGCGCTTTATCCGGCTTCGCCGCTTCAAGCGCGGGCAAGATAATGGACGGCGTTTGCCCTTTGGCAAAGATCGCTATCGTTGGGCGTTCACTTAAGTGAAACGACAGTCCGCTGAAATACATCATGTTCGCCCCCGGCACAATGGCGATAGCCTGTAAATTATTTTGTGCGGCAAGTTCTTCGAGTCGTTGAATACGTGAGAGGGTCATTGGGGGAGATCTCCTGTGGAGGAGATTATATTAGAGATTGGAGATTTTCTGATTACGGATTGTGGAATGCGGACTACTGAATCCGTTTATCCGCTTTCGCATCCGTTGAAGAAAAGGATGTGGCGCAACATTCAATCTTGCGTTACGATCATGATAGGAGTTTCGGAATGACTGATTATAAATTCATTCTCAATCAAACCGTTCGCTTTGAGGAAGATCGCCATCACGAATTTAAAGAAATAAAGGGTGGCAATCCTATTGATGCTATCAAAAACGCTGCCGATGAGTATGTGGTGGGATTTTTGAATAGCGGATTAGGCGGCGGCAGTATTTATTGGGGGATTAACGATTCAGGTGTAGTTGTGGGTGTAAAACTCAACCGCGAACAACGCGACGAGCTGCGGCGTAAAGTATCTGAAAAACTTTCGCAAATAAAGCCTGCTATTTCGCCTGCGGCATGTAAAGTAGAGATACATGATATTTATGATGAGACATCAACAAAGTTAGGTGAACTTTATATTGTTGAAATAATAGCGCCACAACGGGATGCTCAACAAAGCAATCTTTACTCCACCGGTGGGGATGAGGTCTTTATTAAGGTTGATGGTGCGAAGAAAAAATTAACCGTTGCTGAATTGCAAGATGAGATTAAACGCCGCGCCTCCTCTAACACTCTGCCTTATCCTGAAGCACTACAAAAATATCTCGACTACCTCATCATCGCGCATCAACGTTTGCGCTGGCAAGGCATTCGCGCCGGCAGTCAACCATTGAGCATTGATCTCGAAAAAGTGTATGTGTCCTTGACCGCGATGGAGAAGGGTGGACAAGGCGGACTTCTCACTATTCCTGAGGCACTCAAGCGACACAAACGCCTCGTCATCATTGGCGACCCCGGCAGCGGTAAGACTACGTTACTCGCCTATCTTGCTCTCACGTATGCTCGCACCTTGCGCGATGGCGCGGACGCGGTGCAGACACGATTGCAGTTAAACGAAACTCAACACTTGCCGATCTTGTTGCCCCTGCGCGATCTGGGGCGGCATCTTCTCGCAGAGCATAAAGATTCCAGTAAAGACGGCGCGGCGATCTTGCTCAACTACTTGCGCGAGTATTACCAAGCCCAAACGATTCACTTGCCCGAAGATTTTTTTGCCAACGCGCTCGAACAAGGCCGCGCCGTGTTGTTGTTGGATGGCATGGATGAAGTGGCAGAGAAAAGTTTGCGTCAGCGGGTGGCGCGACTCATTGAGAAGCTCGTTCAAAGTTATAAGCATGACGACAACCGTTTCATCGTGACCAGTCGTGAGGTGGGTTACGAAGGCGTGGCGCGCATCAGCGAAAACTTTGGTTTGGCAAAAGTGCGCGACTTCAACCGCGCTGAAGTGCGCGCCTTTGTGCGTGATTGGACGCGTGCCGTGGAGACCACGCTGGCTGGCAACGAATCACCCGTCGCCGACGAGCAAGCCGAAAATTTGATTAAGGCAATTGAAAACAATCAGCGCATTATCGAGTTGGCGGTCAACCCGTTGTTGCTTACCGTCATCGCCCTCGTCCATCGTTATAACGCCAGCTTGCCCGACCGCCGATCTGAACTTTACAAAGAAGCCATTGAAGTTCTGCTTGGGCATTGGGATGAGGCAAAAGGTTTGGAGACCGAGGTGACGTTGGGCGGCAAAGTGTTGGATAGCGATGACCGCCGCAGTTTGTTAGAGCCGGTGGCATTTTGGATGCATGAGCAACGGATACGTGAGATCGAACTTGATCAGCTGCGGGAGCTATTGTTGCCCGTCTTTAACAACGGTGATGCCGCCTCTGCAACAAAAACTTTTGAGTCCTTCATCCGCCTGATCAACGAGCGCAGCGGACTCTTAATCGAGCGCGGCGTGGGCGCGTATAGCTTTGCCCATCTTACCTTTCAAGAATATCTCACCGCCCGCGTTGTGGCAGACCGCGCCGATGCGACGAAATATATTGTGGATCGTTTGCCCGACGCTTGGTGGCGCGAAGTGATCATGCTAACGGCGGGTTACCTCAGCACTCAAGGCAAGCGGCGCGTCAGTGAATTGATTCGCGCCATCATCACCGCCGACCCCAAAACCGAACCCTACGGTGAGCCGTGCCACCATTTAATTTTGGCAGGCGAGTGTTTGCTCGATGCAGGCAGTGCGCGGGTGGAAGGCGAAGTGATGAACGAACTGAAAGTGCGATTAAAAAAAGACGCTGACCTACTACTTAATTTTAAGCGCGAAAATCGTCGGCAGACACTTCGCAAGATCGCTGCGACCAACGCGTTAGAGCGAATCGGAAGCGGCACACTTGCCGCACCAAAATATTGGAAGTCCCCTTGGGGCGAGCCAGATTGGGTGACGATACCCGCCGGAGAGTTTTGGATGGGGAGCGGGAAAGGTAATGATCATGAAAAACCCCTACATCGCGTATATGTCGCCGAATTTCAAATTGCTCGCACCCTAATTACGAATTACCAATATCGTCTCTACGTCACTGACGCTAAAGTGAAACCACCTGATGACTGGAGCGATGGTCAACCACCGAAGGGCAAAGAGAATCATCCGATGGTGCAAGTGAATTGGCATGATGCGCGAAACTATTGCGCGTGGCTGAGCGAAAAGATAAACTGCGAAGTACGTTTGCCTACCGAAGCCGAATGGGAGAAAGCGGCGCGTGGTGACAAAGACAAACGCGAATATCCGTGGGGCGACGATTGGCGCGAACTACATTGCAATTCAGATCGACTGGGTTTGGACGATACAACGCCCGTTGGCTTTTTCTTATACGGCGCAAGTCCTTACGGAGTGTTGGATATGAGCGGCAATGTGTGGGAGTGGTGTCAATCGAAATATAAACCGTATCCATATAAAGCTGATGATGGGCGTGAAGATTTGAACGGCGACGATTATCGCGCGCTACGTGGTGGCGCGTGGTACAACCACATTGACAGCATGCGTGTTTCGAATCGCGTCAGGTATTCGCCGACGGTCATCGATTATGATGTTGTCTTTCGTTGCGCCCTCTCACTTTGATTCTGTTTTCTGATCTTTGGTGTCAACGGATACAAAATGGATAAACGGATAAAAGCGGATGCGTCGCGCTATCGATTTCGTTTCAACTCCAGAACAAAGTTGAATGTGGATTAGAGAGCCAAACCCGAAGGGTCTCGCAGACCCCTCGGGTTTTTGGCGGGTCAAAAATCTAATCCGCCTTGTCGCTTGGCTCGCACTTCACCCTTTATTGCGGGCGCAGCGTGGTTGAGACACTGAGTGTTTGTCAAACACTCGGTGTCTGAAGCAAGTCAACACCAATTACCATTTACTAATTACCAATTACCAAACACCATGCGCTTACAAAACAAAACCGCCCTCATCACCGGTGGCACCTCCGGCATCGGCGAAGCCACGCTAAAACTTTTCGCCCAAGAAGGCGCGCGAGTTGCGTTTACAGGTCGCCGCGAAGAACTCGGACTCAATCTCCAATCTCTAATCTCCAATTCTCTTTTCATCCGCGCCGATCATCTTCTCCGCGAAGATTGCGAGCGCAGTGTGCGCGAAACCATGAACGCCTTTGGGCGTATTGATATTTTGTTTAACAACGCTGGCATCGTAACTCACGGCACTGCCGAAGAAACCACCGAAGAGATTTGGCAGCAAACGATGCGCCTCAACGTGACGGGCGTGTGGCGCATGAGCAAACTGGTGATTCCAATTATGCGATCTCAAGGCGGTGGCGTGATCGTCAACAACGCCTCGGATTGGGGACTTGTTGGCGGCAAGCGAGCGTTGGTCTATGCCACATCGAAGGGCGCGGTGATTCAAATGACGCGCTCGTTAGCGATTGATCACGGTGAAGATAAGATCAGAGTCAACGCCGTTTGCCCCGGCGACACCTTTGTGGATCGATGGGTCGAGCGCGGAGATTTTTCCAAACACGAATCCGTTGAAGCGGGGTTGAAAGCGATGGGCGAATCATTTCCGTTGAAGCGTGTGGGCAACGTCGAAGAGATCGCCCGCGCCGTTTTATTTTTGGCGAGCGATGACTCGAGTTACATGACAGGCGTGGCGCTGGCGGTGGATGGGGGGAATACGGCGCAGTAGATGAGAGAGGTATAATTCTGAGAAGAGGTTACTATGACAATTATTTCTCCGCGCAAATCCGTAAAGTTGAGCTATCAGCAATTGTTGAAAGCCGTGCGGGCGTTGCCGCCTCGTCAACAGCAACAGTTGCGCGAAGTGCTAATGCCAACGGCAGGGGTTTATTTAGTTCGCCCTTCACGTTCTGCTTCTGCTGTTCAACGCGGGCAGCGCATGGCTAAAGCTATTCAATCGCAATTAGCGAAAGCAACTACAGGCACGTTGGAAGAAACGATGAAGCAACTGCGGGGTCGTTCATGGTCGTTATAGACACCGACGTTTTTGTGCTGGAGTTTGCTTTTCATAATGATCCGCGTCGTGATGTTAATTCCAATTTTCTTAAACAGGTTCACGACAATGACTCTGCTGTTACAGTTTATAACTTGCTGGAACTTTTGGGGCAATTATCGTTTAATCTTGCTCCCACAAAACTAGAGACGTGGCAATCTTGGCTGGTAGATGCGTACGCGCTTACAGTGATTTGGCCTGTTGAACCGGAGGAGCATACGACAGCCGCCAGTTATTTTCGCAAAGAAATTTTCGATCAGACCTTTGCACGGATGCGCCAAAAGCGCATGGCGTTTCTTGATTCGCTCGTTCTCAACTTGGCAGAGCGCACGCCGGGCGTTGAATTTTTCGTGACGTGGAACGCGAAACATTTCAAAAACAAATCATCCCTTCCGGTGCTTACCCCAGACGAGTTTCTAAAAACTGCCTCTTGATAAAATAGAATATACGTTCTAAAATGATTTGCGATGGATACGGAAGCAAAACTTCAACTCCTCGCCTCGCAAATGAATTTAGAACCCGCCGAAGAAACTTCTGCGCTAGGTTCACCCAACGCGCGCGGCGTGTGCGGTCACTCCCCCAACGAAATTCAAACGGCTCTCAACGAAAACAAAAATGATGCGCTGATGATTCACAACGCGCGCTTGCCCGGCGGCAAGACCACGCCGATGCTCAAGACCATGCTCAGTTCGGCGTGCGAGCGCGATTGTCTCTATTGCCCCTTCCGCGCTGGGCGCGATTTTCGTCGCGCAACGTTTAAGCCGGAAGAGATGGCGAATGCTTTCGCTGAAATGAACAAGGCGAAAATGGTGGACGGAATTTTTTTGAGTTCGGGCATTGCCGCTGGCGGCGTCCGCACGCAAGATAAGTTGCTCGACACCATTGACATCATCCGCAAGAAAAAATTTACAGGCTACATCCATCTCAAGATCATGCCCGGCGCGGAGAAAGATCAAGTGCTGCGCGCCATGCAGTTGGCAGATCGTGTCTCGGTGAATCTTGAAGCGCCCAACGCCGAGCGCTTGCCCAAACTTGCGCCGCACAAAATTTTTTGGGAAGAGCTCATGCGTCCGCTTCAATGGGCGCACGAGATTCGATCCACGTTGCCCGCGCATCAAAACATCAAAGGCAAATGGCCGTCACTCGTCACGCAATTCGTCGTCGGCGCGGCGGGTGAAAATGATCTCGAAGTGTTAAGTGCCACCGCCCAACTCACCCAACACATTCGCCTCGCCCGCGCTTACTTCTCCGCCTTTCATCCCATCCGCGATACGCCGCTCGAAAATCTTCCGCCGGAGAATCCGCTGCGCGAACATCGTCTCTATCAATCGTCGTTCTTGCTGCGCGATTATGGATTCGATCTCGAAGACATGCCGTTTGATCGCGGCGGCAACTTGCCTCTGGATGTGGACCCGAAGATCGCCTGGGCTGCCGCCAACTTAAATGATTCCCCCGTGGAAGTGAATCGCGCCGACCGCCGATCTCTGCTGCGCGTGCCGGGTATCGGACCCAAAGGCGTAGAGTCGATTCTTGTTGCGCGCCGACGCGGACTCCTCACCGACTTGCGCGATCTTAAATCGCTGGGCGTTATCGCTTCGCGCGCCGCGCCGTATATTTTGTTGAATGGCAAACAACCGACGAGGCAGTTGAGTTTATTCTAAAATTGCGTCCAGAAAAAAGACCCGAAGGGTTTTGTAAACCCTTCGGGTCTCTAGCGAACGTGGATTAAGGTTGAGCTAACCTAATCCACGTTTCGATTCATCCCTTTACCCTCCGTTTATTTTTAGCTCTCGCAATCTTTGATATACTAGTCGGCAATGACTTCCCCGGACACTCAGCATGAGAACGCCGAACTGAAAGCTCAAATAGCACTCTTGGCAAAGCTTGTCGAAGTCAGCGTCACGTTAAGCTCCACGCTCGATCTCAAACAGTTACTTCAATACATCATAGGCGCGGCGTCAGAGATTCTTGGCGCCGACGCGGCTTCCATCTTGCTGTATGACGACAACATGCGCGAACTGCATTTCTCTGCCGCCACCGGAGTGGCAGCAGACGAACTCGCCAAAATCCCGGTGCCGTTAGACAGCAGTGTTGCCGGCGCCATCTTCCGTGAGAATCGTCACGTCATTATCAACGACGTCAGCAAAGATTCGCGGCACTTCAAAACCGTCGGAGAGAAAACAAAGTTTCAATCTAAGACTCTGGTCGGCGTGCCAATGCGTATCAAGGATCGTGTGACGGGGGTGATTGAGGCGTTGAACAAACGGAACGGCAAACCCTTCACCGAAATGGATGCGCGCGTGTTAGCCATCCTTGCCTCGCAGGCGGCAGTAGCGATTGAGAATGCGCGTTTGATCGAAGCCCTGCAAAAAGCTTACGACGATCTGGGCAAGTTGGATAAAATGAAAGGCGACTTTATCGCCATCGCCTCGCACGAACTTCGCACGCCGCTCGGAGTCATTTTGGGTTACGCCACATTTTTGCGCGAAGAAACCAAAGGCGAGTTGGGCGAATATGCCAAAGCCATCCTCGACTCTGCCGTGCACATGCGCAAGCTGGTTGAAGACCTTACCAACTTGCGTTTCCTCGAAGTCGGGCAGCAGGCTATGCAGAGAGAAAAAATTGATCTGCGCGAATTATTGAATGAAGTTCGCAAAGAGTTGAAACCATTGGCAGACGCTAAAGGGCACACGATCACAGTGGAAGCCGGTGACAGACCGCTCTTGGTGAATATAGATCGCCCCAAGATTTTGAATGCGCTGTCCAATTTGTTGAATAACGCCATCCGCTTCACACCCGATCGCGGCAGCATCGAGTTGATCTCATTTCAAAAGGGACACGAAGCCTGGGTGCAAGTGAAGGATAGCGGTGTTGGAATCCCGAAGCGCGATCTCGATCGTATCTTTCAAGGGTTCTTCCAAGTGGAAGACCATATGGTGCGCAAGACGGGCGGCATGGGCATCGGGCTCTCGATTGTGCGCGGCACGATGAAACTTCACAATGGACGTGTCTGGGGTGAGAGTGAAGGGGATGGTAAAGGCAGCACCTTTACAGTGGCACTGCCGCTCGCTGGTTTCACATCTGAAATTGCTGCTACGGGTGGACTTCGACCCCTCGCGTTGCGTTAGATCAAACGATTTATTTCCCCCAACCACGTTGATAACAACACAATCGGCGTTCTGATCATCATAAAACCTTTGAACGCTGACAACGCTGAGGTACGCTGACAGACGCTGTTTTTTAAATCGCTCAGCGATATTCAGCGTTGATCAGCGTATTCAGCGTTCTGCTCTTTGTCTCACTGCCTCAAACAAAATAATTGACCCCGCCACTGCGGCATTCAACGACTCAACATTTCTTTGCATCGGGATATAAACCGACTCTTGCGTGAGGGCTTTCGCCTCATCGCTTGCGCCTTCGGCTTCACTACACACGATCAGGGCGCAGGGTTGAGTCCAATCAATGAGATCGTATTGCGTAGTGCGT
>JACRLA010000279.1 GCA_016215145.1 Chloroflexota bacterium | reverse complement strand
TAGGTCCTTGAGACCTCGCAGGTTTTCTGTTGATTGATAAAACCGATTCGGCGGCAAGGGGGCGACGAAATTATTATTCGCCAACACGGTGATCGATCCACACTGTGCGGCGCAGCTTTCAATCGCTCGCGCCAGTGACTCTTCTGCGGATGCCGTCACTGCCCCGACCAAAACCCTTTTCCCTCGCGCGCGCCTTACTGTTTCGTAAGGTAAGTTGCCAACTTGCCCAACGTAAGGCAAGTTACTAACTTGCCCAACGTAAGGCAAGTTACTAACTTGCCCAACGTTTTCTAAATCGGGGCAGAGTATTACCGCATCGGCTCGTGTCACTGCCTCAAACGCCATCGGCGAATCGGGAGAGAGGAAGCGACCATGCAAGCGCAAGCCATCGCTGATTTTCGCCAAGACACCGAGTGTTTCAAAAACACTCGGTGTCTGCTCCAAAACATACTTCACCCCCTCTTCATCATCCGCCAACGCAATTACTAATTCAGGCGAAGCGTCTCCCACAACGGTGATCGTTCCACAAAAAGTTTTAAGCGCCCGCAACAGAGTCGGCATCCCCGTTCCCGATCCGATCACCGCAACGCGCGGCTGACCCAACCACCATCCCCCGGCGAGCGCGGCGACGGCGATCTTCCACCAGAACGAATCGATCTCACCCACTTCGCTTTCGTTGATCTTGCGAATCGAGTAGACGAGAATCCACGCGCCGAATAAAGCGAAAGCCGCCGCGCTGAGGCTGATCAACGTGCCGCGCGGAAGTGAGGCGGGATCGTTGGTGGTTAAAAAATCAACGACGATGCGCGGGTAGGGCGAACTGCGATACAGCCACAGAGCGAAGAGGGCAATACCCGAACCAAAAATGGCTACCCCGAATAAGAATAGAGGCAGCCACTTGCGTTTGAGTTCGAAGAGTCCGTCGCGCATGTTAGACGATAGCCGATGGCCGCTTCGCGTGGCGCGTTGCCATTCGCCATCTGCTATTAGCCATTCGCCAGTCGGAACCATTCCCAAAATTTTTGCAGACCGTCGGCGATGGAGACTTGCGGGTCGTAGCCGAAAGTTTTTCGGGCGAGGGTGATGTCGGCGTAGGTGACGCTGGGATCGCTGGCAGGCGCCTCGGTCTCTTGAATGATCGCGCTCTTGCCGGTGATCTCTTCGATGATCTGTACGAAGTCGCTCATCAACACCGGCTCGCCGCGCCCCAAGTTGTAAATGCCGAAACCGTTCGGATGATCGAGCGCGGCGACGACGCCTTTGGCGGTGTCGTCAACGAATGTCCAATCGCGTTTCATGTTTCCTTTGTTGAAGAGCGTGATCGGTTCGCCATTGAGAATCGCTTGCGTCCATTTGTAGGGAGTCATGTCGGGTCTGCCGCGAGGTCCGTAGACGTTGAAGAATCGGAGAGCGGTGATGGGCAGATGGAAAAGATTATGAAAGGCGTGCGACATTAACTCGGTGGCGCGTTTGGTGGCGGGGTAAGGCGCGAGAGGGTTGATGGCGGGATCGTCTTCGGTGAACGGGATGCGGTTTGTTTCGCCATATACCGACGACGTTGAGGCGATGACAACGTGGGCGGCGTTTACGGCGCGGGCTGCCTCTAGCACGTTGACCGTGCCACCGACGTTGACGGCGGTGAAATCGGCGGCGCGATTGATGGACACACGAACATTTGCCAATGCCGCCAGATGGACGATGCGATCTATCTTTTGCGTCTTCGTAACGTGATTCAATTTTTCAGCGTCACGAATGTCGCCTTCGATGAAAGTGAAATTGAGAGAGTCGCCGAGCGCGTTGAGGTTGTGCCGTTTAATTCGCGGATCGTAATACGGATCGAGATTGTCGTAGCCGATGACGTGCTCGCCACGTTTGAGCAGCATCTCGCTGACGTGACTGCCGATGAATCCTGCTGCGCCTGTAACTAATATCGCGTTCATCAGTTGTGGGTAGGGCAAATTACAAATTTGCCCAATGGCTTGTAGGGCAAATTACAAATTTGCCCAACGGCTTGTAGCAAATTGCCAATTTGCCCAACGGCTTGTAGGGCAAATTACAAATTTGCCCAACGACAAATAAGGCGTTCATCAACGTGTGATCTCCACGGTGGTCAACACAATGTGATCGCGGATGGCGGTGCCGCTTGAGTCTTGCACCGGCAATCGCTGATTGTCCGCTTCGGAATACATTACTGTCCACACTTCGTAAAAGCCCGGAAGCAAATCTGTGGGGAGGACGAAAGCGATGTTGTGACGAATGGTGTCATTGGGCTGCCACGTTGTCGTTCCCCAAAACGTATTCAACGGGATGCTGTCATCTTGCATCACCACCGCGCCTGTGGGGCTGATGAAATACAAAGCGATCTTGTAATCGCCTTCGGGTTTGCTGATGGCTTTCCATTGCGTGGAGATGTTCAAGGTGTTGCCGGGTCGCAGGCGGGCGCCATCGGGGACGGCGTCCCAGCCGCTGAGCAGGATCGTTTTGCCGAGTTGGTATTTAACCGGGTGCGCCGAAAGATCGTTTGGCTTGGGCGCGCGCGCCGATGAAAAACGAACCAAGCGAACGGTGGTGCTGAACTCTTGCACGCCTTCGTAGAAATAACGAGACGACATCCACCACTCTAACGGGCGTGGCGAGTTGGGCGTGAACAGGCTGTGTTCCATGATCAAGAAAATTGTTTGGCGTTGCTCGCCGAAATACTCGATCACGCTTCGGGCGTTACGGTTGGCAATTGTGGTGGGATCGGTGGAGGGCGCGGGGCGTAGTTCGCCTTCTTGCAAAAGTTCTTTTGGATTCAGTTCGAGCGTATACCACCACAAGTTGCCTTTGTAGTAATTCAACATGAAGTTGAAGTAGGCGTGATTGTTGAGAAAGAGGATCGGATCGGGCGCGTCAATGGCGCGAAGGGCGTCGTTGAGTTGATGCAGTTGAGAGATGTCGCCTTGATAGCGGCGATCATAATAAATGGCGCGCAAACTGAACCATGTCATCGCGGCAGTGAGAAGGAAGCCGCTAATGATAGAGAGGAACATCACGCGCCGCTTGAGTTGTTTGGTTAATGAAAGGTATAACGCTGCGCTGAAAACGGCGGCGACCGCAACGATCAGAATTGGCATGATCCACGCCGGTGATGACTGTGCTTGCATCCAGGCGAAGTCGGCTGCTTTCATTCCCATTAATCGCCAATGACCTAAAACCGGTGAGTAATATGGATCCCAAATGGCAATCGTCCAAGGTCCACCCGGCACAATTGCGCCGACGAGTTCATCGTAGTCGCCCAAGTTCACTGCCGTGCCGCCGATTTGAACGGCGAACCCAGCGACGAGCAAAATGATCAACGCAACTTTAGCAAACCATTGCTTGCTGTGCAGCGCAATTTGAATCATCGGCGCGGCGCTGACGATGAGAAATGGAGTGAGGGGCAGCATGTAACGCGGTCCCCAATTGCGCCCGCCGAACCATTCTGCGCCGCGCACAAACGAGTAGATGACGACGAACACCGCAAGAAAAATGAATTGCCAATTTGTATCCCAGCGTTTGCCGCGCGCGGTGACGAACGGCGCGGCGAGGGCGAAGAGCAGAATGGGCGAATAGACAAAAATGCTTTTGCCGGGGCTGAGCAAGAATCCGACGATGCCTTGTTGCGCCAACGCGAAGTTCGTCCACATCTGCGCCACGCGCCCGATGACGTCGAAGCGACCCAGACCCATGTAACTGCCGAACCAACTTAACGCGCCGACGATGATCGTCAGTGCCACAAAACTGATTCCGAACAAGATCGCCCAATCACGCGGGGCGCGGAGTCGCGCCATGACGAGCGGCAGCAGAATCAATAACACGGTTGGCACGCCGAAGATCGCCGCTTCTTTAGTCAACATCCCGGAGAGTCCGCTGATCAACGCCAACAGAAACCATATCCGTCTGCCGCGATCTTGGTTGTTTATGGCTTCGCGCAAACAAAGCAAACAAAAGGCGCAGGCGAAAATTAAAAAGACGGTGAGCGGTTCGCGGAAAAATGTTTTGGTGTATGGCCAGGCGAGAGTCGTTAACCCAAAGGCAAGCGCGGCAATAATCGAAGT
>JACRLA010000278.1 GCA_016215145.1 Chloroflexota bacterium | reverse complement strand
TTTCGGCGAAGCCTTCTAAGGTTAGTAATTGGGAATTGGTAATTAAAAAGATGTCGGCAACATCGGCGATAAGTTTATCGGTCACAAATTGTTCAGCCAGTTTGCTGCCCAAGCCTTCCATATCCATCCCGCCCTTGCCCACAAAATGTTCCACGTTGCGAATGAGTTGATCGGGACACGAAGCGTTGATGCAGTAATAAGCAACTTCATCTTCGGCTTGCTCCACCGGCTCGCCGCACGTCGGGCATTTCTTCGGCGGCTTAAATACTTTTGTGTCTTTGGGGCGGGCGTTGAGAACGGGCCCGATCACGTAAGGGATCACATCACCGGCGCGTTTGAGCAAGACTCGATCCCCGATGCGAATATCTTTCTCGGCGATGTAATCGAAGTTGTGCAGCGTTGCCTGACGCACGGTGACGCCGCCAACCTCTACCGGCTCCAGGATCGCAAAGGGAGTCAGCACTCCGGTGCGCCCGACGTTGACTCCAATATCGTTGAGGGTCGTCGTCACTTCGCGCGCCGGAAACTTAAAGGCAATCGCGCCGCGCGGGTCTTTACCCACAAAGCCCAACTCGTCGGCAACCACAAGATCGTTAATCTTGATCACCATGCCATCCACTTCGTAATCGAGCGTGTCGCGTTTATCGTTCCACGACTCGCAGTATTTGATCGCCGCTTCGATATTGGAAAATTTTTTGATCACATCGGCAACGGGGAAACCGTACGCCTTAAGAGCCTCGAGCAAATCCCATTGTGTCTTGAATTCGCTTGAACGTCCCGAAGGTTCTGAACCTTCGGGACGTTGGTATACGACAGAGTAACAGAGCAAGGAGATGGGGCGCGTGGCTGTCAGTTTGGGATCAAGTTGCCGCAGCGCGCCCGATGCGGTGTTGCGCGGGTTGACGTAAGTTTTTTCGCCCGCCGCTTCTTGGCGTTTATTTAATTCTGCAAAATCTTCGACGAAGATGACGGCTTCGCCGCGCACGACGATGGCAGGTGGTGGTTGGGTGGTTGGGTGGTTAGGCTTGTCCTGAGCGAAGTCGAAGGATGGTTGGACAGGTATGCGTAGAGGCAAAGATTTAACTGTCTTGAGGTTGGCAGTGATGTCTTCTCCCGTTTCGCCATCGCCACGAGTCGCGCCCTTCACGAAAAGTCCATCGTGATAATGAAGAACAACAGTCAGTCCGTCAATCTTCGGTTCAACCACGAATTCGGTTTTCGCAACGCGCTCATCAAGTTTTTTAATTCGTTCAAACCAGGCGCGCACGTCGTCAGAGTTAAAAGCATTCGCCAGCGAGAGAATCGGCGCGGGGTGTTTCACTTTGGCAAATTTATCGGAGACGGCGCCCCCCACGCGCTGAGTCGGCGAGTCGGGCGTGATCAGTTCGGGCTGATCGATCTCGATCTTTTTTAATTCGTTGTAGAGCGCATCGTATTCTTTATCCGAAATGCTTGGATCAGAAAGAACATGATAGCGATACGAATGGTATTGAATCTGTTGACGCAGGTGGGCGGCGCGTTTAGAAAGTAATGTTTCAGCCATGTTGCAAATTATAGAGCAAATAACGTAACTGCATTATAATTTTAAACATGACCTCACCCTTACAGCGGCGAAAGATATTGATTGTCGAAGATAGCCAAGAGATACGAAAAATTCTGGTTCTGACATTAGAGATGGAGCATTACGAAGTGCATCAAGCTGAAAACGGCGAGCAGGGGCTTCGCATTTTGCAGCAGGTGCGCCCCGATTTAATTATCTCCGACATTAATATGCCGCAGATGAACGGCATCGAATTTTTTAAAGCGCTGCGTAAGAATAAATCGTTCGATACCGTGCCGTTCATTTTCCTCACTGCCAATAATACGCAGGAAGATATTCAACAGGGTCACGAACTCGGCGTAGAAGATTACATTACCAAGCCGATTGCGCCGCAAGATTTTGTAGCCATTGTTCATGCGCGGTTGGTGCGCGCCGGGCAAGTGCAGATCGCGCAGATGGATCAGGCGTATCTCGAAACAGTTAACGTGCTGGCGAATGTGATCGAAGGGCGAGACCCGCACACGCACGGTCACGTTGAGCGCGTTGCCGATTACGCGCGGCGACTGGCAGAAAAAATGAGGTGGAACGGCGACGTACTGCGGATGTTGGAATTCGGGGCGCGCCTGCACGACATCGGCAAGATCGTTGTGCCAGATCAAGTGTTGAAGAAGCCGGGACCACTGACCGACCCCGAGTGGGTGCTGATGAAATCACACGCCGAAGCAGGCGCAAAAATGTTGGCGCCGATTACTCACTTGCGACCCACACTGCCGTACATTTTATTTCATCACGAGCGATGGGATGGTTCGGGGTATCCGCGCGGATTGAAAGCAAAAGAGATTCCTGTGGAGGGACGTCTATTGGCAATCGTGGATGTGTTCGATGCGATCACGACGGCGCGACCTTATCACCCCGCCCGCCCGGCGCACGAAGTCGCCCGATTCATTCAGGTGAAAGCGGGCACGTTTTTCGATCCTTCCCTTGTGCCGATCTTCATGCAAGTGCTGGTTGATATGAAACTGATCACGCGTGATCAGGTGTCGCCGTCGGCGGCAACCCAACCCTGATCTGCCCGTCTTCCACTTTCACCGGATAGGCGGGGATGTCTACGATTGCCGGGAACGATAACACCTTGCCGTTGCGAACATCAAAGCGCGCGCCGTGACGCGGACACTCGATCTCAAACTCATTCTGCAAATCACCCTCTGCCACAGGTCCATCGTCGTGTGAACACACATCGGCAATTGCGTAAAACGTCCCGGCGATGTTGAACACGGCTAACGGCTCGCCGTCAATCTCGACGATCATGCGTTGTCCGTTACTTAATTCAGAAGCAGGAGCAACCGAAAAATATATTGCGGTTGTAGGATCAATTTGTTTATATGAAACCATTTGAATGAACCTTTCTGGTAATTGTTCGGTTACAGGCTATAATCCTCTCAAGAAAGGATATTGACTATGTCCGGCGCCACCACATTGCAAATCTCGCTCCCCAAAGATTTTCTTGCGCTTCTTGGCACGCAACCCCAGGCGGTTGAAACTGTCAAGGAGTTTATAGTTCTCGGTCTGTATCTTGAAGGACGAATCTCGGGAGGAAAATCTGCCGAGATGCTTGGTCTAACTCGTCTCGGCTTTGTGTCGCTTCTCGCCCGCAAAGGCATTTCCTACTTCAACCTTACCAACACCGAATGGGAAGAGGAAGTCGCCACCGTCAAGGCATGGAATAAAAACCATGCCTAATGTTGTTTCCAATACAGGTCCCATACTCGCGCTGGCAAATGTAGAGCAATTCGATCTCTTGCGGCAACTCTATAGCAAAGTATTTATCCCCCCAGCCGTGCGTGCTGAAGTTAAAGACGATATCAGTCTTGCTGCCATCACATCTGCCAACTGGATAACAATCCAAACTGTAAAGGACGAACTTGCCGTAAATCTTCTTAGAGAAGAACTTGATCCCGGTGAAAGCGAGGCGATTATTCTCGCCAAAGAACTTTCTGCCGATCTTGTTTTGATTGATGATCGCGCCGCCCGCCGCAAAGCTCAATCTGTTGGTTTAAATGTTATTGGAACATTGGGTATCCTGCTTTTAGGCAAACAAAACAAACATATCACTCTCATACAGCCTACGTTGAACCGACTCCGTGAGCGCGGCTTTCGCATGAGCAATGATTTATACGAACAGGTATTAAAAGACGCGAGCGAGACGAAAACTGATTGAGGCGTATTTCCCTTTATTCCGTTGCTTCCACTTTTTCTTTCTCAATCATCCCTCTTCCTCTTTAATTCCATACACGCCCGCTTTCAAAACCTTTAACGAAAGCAAGGCACACTTGAGCCGCACCGGACCCAATTCGATCCCCAACAACTCCAAAATATCATCCTTGCTCAACTGTTTCACTTCGTCGAGCGATTTACCGATAATGTGTTCGGTGAGCATCGAAGCCGAGGCTTGCGAGATAGCGCAGCCCTGACCGGAGAACGCCACCTCTTTAACTTTATTGTCTTCTCCCACCCTCACATCAATGCGGATGCGATCTCCGCACAACGGATTGTCATCTTCAAAAGAAAAATCGGCGGGGTCGAGCGTGCCTTTGTTGCGCGGGTTCTTATAGTGATCCAAGATCACTTCGCGATACATGTCGTCCATAAAAAACTAAAGGGAAACAAAGGAAACAGGGAAAGATTTTCCTCTATTTCCTTCATATCCCTTATTTCCTTTTTCAACCAAACATCTTCTTCACTTTATAGAGTCCCTCAATCAACTTATCCACTTCGCTCTTGGTGTTATAAAGATAAAAGCTGGCGCGGGTGGTGGCGGGCAAATTAAATCGATCATGCAGTGGCATGGCGCAGTGATGACCGGCGCGCACGGCGATGCCAACCGAATCCAAAATTTGCGCCACATCGTGAGGGTGAACGCCATCAAATGAAAAGGCGGCGACACCGCCGCGTCGTTCGGCTTTGGGTCCGTAAATTTTTACAGCGGGCACTTCTTCCAATCGTTCAATGGCGTAAGCAATAATTTCGTGCTCGTAGTCTTGGATAGAATCCATTCCTACCGCCGTTAAATAATCCACAGCAGCGCCGAAACCAATCGCTTCGGCAATCGCCGGAGTGCCCGCTTCAAACTTGTGTGGCAGATCATTTGCTTTGAACTCACGCAGATACACGCGCTTGATCATGTCGCCGCCGCCCAAAAACGGGGGCATCGCCTCTAACACCTGTTGCCGACTCCATAAAATTCCAATGCCGGTAGGTCCACACATCTTGTGCGCCGAAAACGCCAGAAAATCCGCGCCCAGCGTTTGCACATCCACAGCAAAATGCGGAACCGATTGCGCGCCATCCACCATCACCATCGCCCCCACGGCGTGCGCCTTTGCCGCCATTTGTTGAATGGGATTGATCGTCCCCAACACATTCGACATTTGCGTCACGCAAATAATTTTCGGCGACAGTTTCAGAATCGATTCGTAAACGGCGAGATCAAGTTCGCCATCGTCAGTGACAGGGATGATTTCGATCTTAGCGTTCTTCTCGGCGGCGAGCATCTGCCACGGCACAAGGTTGGAGTGATGCTCCATCTCGGTCAACGCAATCACATCGCCTTGTTTGATGTTCGCCCTGCCCCAACTATACGCCACTAAATTGATCGCTTCGGTGGCGTTGCGGGTGTAGATGATTTCTTTTGACGACTTGGCGTTGATGAATTTCGCAATTCGGTCACGCGCGTTTTCA
>JACRLA010000277.1 GCA_016215145.1 Chloroflexota bacterium | reverse complement strand
GACTCAATGCGATCTTGTGCTGGGTTGTATTGGACCCCAACGCAACGACGATGATTATTTAGAGGCGCGCATGGCGAACAACATCTTTGGCGTGTTCGGGATGTATGGACGTTTGGGTGACATTGTGCGCGAGAAGCATGGTTTGGCATATTACGCTTACAGCCAAGTGACAGGCGGCTTGGGACCGGGTCCGTGGCAAATGGCGGCGGGTGTGACTCCTAAAAATGTAGAACTGGCGATCAATTTGATTCATAAAGAAATGGAACGGTTGATCAAAACAAAAGTCACTGCCGCCGAACTCGCCGAAAATAAATCGAACTTCGTTGGGCGGATGCCGTTGAGCTTAGAAACCAATGAGGGCGTGGCAGGGCAGATCGAAAGCATGGAACTTTACGATCTCGGACTCGATTACTTGCAACGTTATCCATCTCTCATCAGCGCCATCACGCGCGAGAGTGTGCAAGCGGCGGCGGCGAAGTATCTCGACCCGATGCGGTATGCGGTGGCGGTGGCGGGACCGGAGATCGCCAATGAACAATGAGACAATGAAACAATGAACAATGAACGAATTCCAACGGTGGATGAGGCGCAAGAGAAGGAATGGATTGCAGAGTTTGAAGCATCCATGCGTCGCCCTTTGCCGTTGCGGATGAAGTATTCTTTCATCAAAACTTACAAGCCCGTGCTTGACGATGCGACGTATCGCTCTTTTGAGACGATGGCAGAGTATCGTGAATGGTGCGAAAAAAATCTACCGAGTTGGTTAGGGTATGGCAGAGCGCTTTGATTATCCGCAAGCACAGGAGATACGCGATACTTTTGCGCGTCATCATGCCCGCTACTTGTTCTTGGGCAAGTCGGGCGCGATCCTTTTAGGTTTTCCTGACACAACTCAAGACGCTGATTTGTTTGTAGAGAAGTCTGCCGAAAATGGCGAAGCGGTTGTGAAGGCGTTGATTGATTTGGGCTTTGTATTAACGACAGAGCAAACAAACGAGATCAAGCGCGGCAAAGACTTTGTGCAGTTAAAGAATGGTCCCTTCGATCTCGATTTAATTTTTGCTCCCGATGGCATCGAGACCTTTGCCGACGCTTGGGCGCATCATGTGGAAGTGGACGGCTTCCCAGTGTGTCATCCTGACGACATTGTAGCAAGCAAAGAGGCGGCGAACCGAATTAAAGATCGTGAATCGTTGCCGCGCTTAAAAAAATTCCTTGACTACTGGAAACAGCACCGATGATCTTCTCAGGCGTAGATATGATCGAAGTGGAACGTATTGATGAAGCGATTCTCCGTCATGGAGATCGCTTTTTTCAACGCTTCTTTACTCCGCAAGAGTTGATTGATTCCAATGGACGCACGATGGCGCTCGCCGCGCGTTTTGCGGCGAAGGAAGCCGTGTCGAAAGCCTTAGGTACGGGTATTGGCGACGTGGAGTGGAAAGAGAGCGAAGTGATTAAAGGGGAACGCGGCGAACCGATTTTGAATCTGCATGGCAACGCAAAAGTGATCGCCGACGCGCTCCGTTGGCGCGAATGGTCGTTGAGCATGAGTCACACCCACGAACACGCCATAGCGATGTTTGTGGCAATCAGCGAGAGTGAGTAGTGATCAGTAAACGGTAATCAGTAATTGGTAATTGACTGATCACTGATGACTGGCAACTGATCACTTTTTTGAGATGAATGTTATTGTTGAATTTAAAACTGACTCGGGGACGCCGATTGGCACGATGACTGCCGCGGCAAAAGATTTTAAAACGGGGTCAAAGGGGTTTTACACCAACGGCAAACTTGAGATCGATGGCAAGCGGTATCAAGTTCAAGTACAGCTAGTAGAGATTGGGAGTAAGCCGAAAGAAGAAGAGAAAAATTAAGATTTGCCTTGTTGCGCCCATTCTAGCCATGCTAATGCTTTGAGAAATTGATCGAGTCGCTGATCGGGTGTTAGCGAAAGATTGTGTTTCAACCCTTCGACATCCACACCCGCTTTTTGCGCCTCATCTAATATGCGTTTCAAGTCTTCAGGCGTCTCCGATTGTTTTGCAATGTGTGTGATCATACTGACAAGGATTATATGTCATGCCCACAATTGATCAAGCTCGCCAATGGTACGCCGACGCCGATCCCATTCACGATTTCGAACACATCTTGCGTGTGTTGGCGATGGCGGAACGGCTGGCGAAGGCTGAAGGCGCGGATTTAGAAATTGTTCGCGTGGCGGCATTGCTGCACGATGCCGCCGACGCCGCGCCTGATAATGTTGAAGGACGATTGACTCATCACGAAGATGCGGCGGCATTCGCCAAAAAAGTTTTGCAAGAAGAGGGGTGGGGTGAAGATCGAATTGAAGCGGTGCTGCACTGCATCCGCGCCCACCGATTTCGCGGAACGGAAAAGCCGCGCACGCTCGAAGCGATGATCATGTTCGATGCCGATAAGTTGGATGTGTTAGGCGCGATTGGCGTGGCGCGCACCTTTGGCTATGCCGCCATCGCCGGTCAGCCACTCACGGGCAAGCCGTCTCAAAAATTTTTAACGACTCTGCAAAAAGAACCGGACGAACCGCACACGGCGTATCACGAATACCTCTTTAAACTTAGCCGCCTCAAAGATCGCTTCCACACCAAGACGGCAAAGCTGATCGCCGAAGAACGATCACGTTACCTCGACGAGTTCTTTGAGCGATTGCACAAAGAAGAGCGCGGGGAACTTTAACGCTGTTGGAATTCCAACGTGAAGATTATGAAGAAAACGCAAAACGCCAAACACCGGACTAAAGACTCTGACGATATGAAACCTGAATATCGCTTTGACTACAGTAAAGCGCGACCCAATCGCTTTGCCAATCGCATGAAGGGTTGTGTGATTGTTGTGCTAGACCCTGATGTCTCTAAGGTTTTTACCACGCCCGACTCAGTGAATACTGCATTGCGTGCTTTTATTAGCGCGATGCCGAAGTTAGCCAAACAAAAAACTCACGCTAAATGAGTTTTCTTTCATCCTTTCTCCTTAGCTCTTCAAATCCCTCACATACTTATTCAACCACTCGATCAAACTCTGCGTAAGAGTTGCATCGCGCGTCAACATCTCCGTGCCGTGGCCGGCATTGGTTAAAAGTTTTTGTTCGGCGGCAATAGCGAGTTGCGCTAATGACTTCACACTGTCGTAAGCATACTTGTCGTCTTGACTTGCCACGAGCAGCACGGGTCTGTTGGCAAAGTTACGCATAGACGACGTTGGGTTCACACCCAAGTAATCGAGTCCGGGTGAGAGAGCGATGACCGCAGAAACTTTAGGTTCGCTCGCGCCGACCATCAACGCCAAATTACTTCCCACGCTCGCGCCGACGATGGCAGTGCGAAGTGAATCCACTTCGGGGCGTTTGATCATCGCGTTGTATGCCGAGCGCACGTCGTCGGGTCCCTTCGTCCAATCTATCGGGCGCGGGCTTGCGCCATGCCCACGCAAGTCAAGCGCGAGCGCGGCGTAACCCATTTTCTGTAACCCCTTCGCAAACGAATCCCAATCTGCTTTGCTTCCACCGTTTTGATGCAAGAGTAGAACGGCAGGCGCGGGCGTGACGATGGACGGGTAATACATCGCCGCCAACTGCGCGCCATCACTCGCCGTGATCGTCAGCGTGTTTGGATTCGATGGAGTAGACAGCGGCGATTGAGAAGCGGGCGGCGCGATTCGAGTTGCGGTTGGATCGGGGGAGATCGTCGGGGATGCGGACTCCGTTGGTGGAACATTGGTCGCCGTTGGCGCGGGAAAGATTTGCGAACACGATGCGAGTAAAACAGTTGTGAGGAGAAGAAAATTTTTCATGGCGACTCCTTTGGAGACAATTCTGGTTAACAACCTGCCACCACAATCATCCTCTCACTCTCATCCTCAAGCGGCGACTCGTCGTAATCGCCATAGAGATGTGAAAGTTTGAATCCGCATTTCTCTAACAACAGACTCATCTCGGCGGGGAAGGTGTAACGTAACTCAAGAGGTAGCAGAGTCCGTTTGATGTTGCCCTGCGAATCACTCGCGTCGTATTGCCACAGAATATGTGCTTGTTGTGAAGTGCGATCAATATGCGTGGTGGCGAATTGTTGAATGGTGAGATTCGATTCATCATCGCGGAAGGTGCGCTCAAGAGTTAATGATTCATTCGAGTCGGCATACGCGGGCGCAGGGTTGGTGAGGTCGAGAACCAAGTTGCCGCCGTCGTTTAAGTGGCGGCGAGCGCAGGTGAGGAAGGCGATTTGATCCGCTTGAGTCAGCAAGTGCATAAATGTATTGAATGGGGCGATGATCAAATTAAATTTTTCATCGAGCGCG
>JACRLA010000276.1 GCA_016215145.1 Chloroflexota bacterium | reverse complement strand
TTGTTCATTCTTCATTGTTCATTGTTCATTTATGATTCGACGCCCCTCATTCTATTGGACATGGCTGCATCGTGCCTCGGCTTCTCTCTTTCTTCTTCTCTTGTGGCTGGGTCACTTCGATTGGTTCCCTTACTTCAAAGGGTCAGCCGTCTCCACTAAATTATTCGACGTGGTGTTCTTCACCGATCCACTCGCCGCACTCGCAGTGATATTGGCAAGTTTTAGATTCAACGCCACGCTGTTAATCGCCGCAACGATCTTGATCGCCCTCTACGCCTTTTTGGGTCGGGCGTTTTGCGCTTGGGTTTGCCCGTTAGGTTTGCTGTTAGAACTTAACGCCGAACTGCGAAGTTGGCTCAATCGTTTTTTGCGAAAACACAAAACGCATTTGCCTGCCATCTCGATCTCACGAAGCACGAAATACGTTCTGCTTCTCCTCACTCTCCTTCTCTCGTTGTTGACCCGCCTGCCTGTCTTTCAACTTCTCTCGCCCATCAACATCTTCACGCGGGCAATTCTCTTCGGAGCAGACGCCAGTTTGCTGATCGTCGGCGCTATCGTTTTGTTGGAGTATGCTGCGCCGCGCGCGTGGTGCATCTCGCTGTGTCCGTTGGGCGCGTTTTACAGTCTGCTCGGGCGATGGAGTCCGTTGCGGATTCAAATTGATCAGGAACGCGAGAGGGGCGGCAAGATGTGCGGGTTGTGCGCGCATCATTGCCCGATCCAAATTCAAGTGTTAGAGGATCACGTCAAGCAAGGCAAGACCAATGTGGACGATCCCGAATGTATGCGCTGCGGGATGTGCATGGACGGTTGCCCACGCCAGAGTTTGAGTTTGGGGATTAAATTCAGGCGGCAGAGCATGACAAACAATACTATAACCTTTTGAGTCTCCGTGCCTAATATAGTTGTTGACTACTTTGACCAACGAAAGAGATAACGATTGCGCGGCATCCCTCTTCACACTCAACTACGTTACCTGCGGGCAGGCGTGCCGCTTATCGTCGTCTTCCTCGCGGCGCTGCATCAAATTGCCCTGCACACGATCCTCCTCAACATCCCCGACCCCCTCTGGCATGATCGCATTGAGATTCTGATCTACGGACTCACTGGTAGCATCGTCACCTGGATCGGCTTGACGTGGATCGCCGCCGCCGTTGCCCGCCGCGCCGAAGCCGAAACACAAGTGCGCGAAGCCTTTGCCAAATTGGAATTCAATCACCAAAAACTTTTAGCCCTGCACGATCTAGGCGAACACGTTGCCTCTGCCGACGACGAACAAGCGGTGCTGGAACTCGCCGTACAAGCGCCGCTTAAACTTGCCGGGGCGCAGGCTTCCACCGTCGTCACGTTCAAAGATGACGGCGATCAACTTAAACTCGATATGGCTTGGGGCTTAAGCGAAAACTACATCCGCGCCTTGCGCGCTCAACTCGATGCGGGCGTGTCCGCCGCGCGCTGCCGCACCTGCACCCCGCTTAAAACAAAAGCCTCCAGCGACTGTCCGTTGTTCACCGGCATGCACGATCACGCCAAAGCCGAAGGGATCGGTTCACTGGTCTGCTTGCCCATCGCCCACGAACACGAGCGCGTCGGCATCATCGCCGCCTACTTCCCTCACGCCGACGGTCCCGCCGAAGATCAGATTCGTTTGCTCAACATTTTAGGCGGCACCATCGCCGCCTCGCTTCACAGTTTGCGAATGCGCGCCCAGCAAGTGAGCACCCTGCACGCTTTAGATCGCGCTTCACAAAATGTCGAGACCATCAACGAACTCGCCGCGCAAATGTTATACATCGCCATCGAAGGTTGGCAAGCGCAAGCCGGTGGCATTTTTCTTTTTGATGAAACGACTCAAACCTGGATGTGTCGCGCTCGTTATGGATTGGGCGAGACGCTCGCCGATCCGCGATTCAATTTGGGATTACGACTGGCGCGGCAGACTCTCGCCACGCATCAACCGATCATCTTTTCCGATCTTGATTCGCCGCGCGACCATGATTTACTCGGTGCTGCCGCCATCCCCTTAGCCACCGAAGGACTCACTTTTGGCGCGATCTTCCTCGGCGCGAAACGTCGGCGAACTTTCACCGAGAAGCACGCCGAACTGCTCATGACGATGGCGCATCAGATCGCATTGGCGATCCGTCACGGGCAGCTCCACGAACAGTTGGGGCGCATGGCAGTATTAGAAGAGCGCTACCGCCTCTCGCGTGAGATTCACGATGGACTCGCTCAAACATTAAGCTACTTGGGTTTGCAAGCCGAACGAGTCGAAAGTTTGATCAACGGCGGTCGCAGCGAGACGGCATCACAGGAGATCGGCGAGATGCGGCAATCCATTCGCGCCGCGTATTTGGATGCGCGCGAAGCGATTGATGGTCTCCGCCTCAGCGTCGAATCGCCGAACAGCATCGCCAAACGATTCGCCGAATACATCGCCGAATTCTCGCGGCAGTCGGGGATCGCCGCGCAGTTCATCGCTACTCCAAACGATCTCACCGTTGACGCGGGGATTGGTTTACAACTCTTACGCATCGTGCAAGAAGCGTTGACCAACATTCGCAAACACGCGCAAGCGCAAAACGTGGAAGTGCAAATGAATGTTCTTGCCGACGAATTGGAATTGACCATCACCGACAACGGGCGCGGTTTCCCCGACTCGGCGCAAAGCAACCGCGTGCATCACGGACACGGGCTGACCATCATGCGTGAACGCGCCGAAAGTTTGCACGGCTCACTGACGGTTGCCACCGGCAAGGGGCAAGGCACGCATCTCGTGGTGATGATCCCGCTCAAGGTGAAGACTCACGAAAAGACTTCGGAAGTTTACAAAACTTCCGAAGTCTAAAGACGTAGCCGAAAAGACTTCGGAAGTTTATAAAACTTCCGAAGTCTAAGGACAACACCATGACTCGAATTTTAATTGCCGACGATCATCATCTCTTCCGCGACGGGTTGGCGCGCATCTTAAACGATCTGCCGCAGATCATTGTGGTGGCGAGTGTGGAGAACGGCGACGAAGCAATTCGTAAAGCCGAAGAACTTAAGCCCGACGTGATCTTGATGGACGTGAACATGCCGCACACCACTGGCGTGGAAGCCACACGCCAGATTCACGCGCGGCAGCCAGAGATCAAAATTGTGATGCTGACTATTTCCGAGCGCGAAGACGATCTGTTTGAAGCGATCCGGGCCGGAGCGCGGGGCTATTTGCTCAAGAGCGCAACGAGCAACGAACTGATGGAAGCGATTCAACACGTTCAAGCAGGCGAAGCGATGATCGCTCCGGCGATGGCGATGAAGTTGATGGAAATGTTTGCCGCGCAGCACACACCGACTCGTGTCGCTGACGCTGTGGATGATCTCACCGGGCGCGAACATGAAGTGCTGGGGTTGGTGGCGCAAGGTTTGAGCAATAAAGAGATCGGCGCGCAGCTTTCGCTTTCGCCTCATACCATTAAGGCGCATCTCCGCACGATCTTAGATAAGCTTCATCTCCGCAGCCGCGCCGAAGCGGCGGCGTGGGCGGCAAGGCACGATACGGTAAAGTAATTTAAACCTTTGAACGCTGATGGCGCTGATCTTCGCTGATGAACGCGTGTGCACGCAACGGTTGTCAGGATGGATCGCAAAATCTCCCGATTTTGCCCGAAGTCGGGAGACTTCGGATTCCGCTACCTAACAAGGTTTGCGTACACACCTAAACACTGATTCGTTTTTGTGTATGGATTAATCCCCTCGCCCCTCGCTTAACCCAAACGGCTACTCCCGAGTAGCCGTTTTTCTTTTAACTTTCTCTCCATTGGTGCGACGACAAACTGAATTGCTTTTGCTACTGTGAACGCAGTTATGACTTCGCGCGTTCTCCTCATTGGTCGCGGTCTTTTTCTGGACGGGTTGGCTCACCTCTTGGCTGAACAGCCTGCGGTGAAAGTGGCCGGCGCGGTCAGCGCGTGGAGTGAGGCGCATCAGGTGATGAAACAAGCGCATCCCGATATTGTGATTGTGGATCACGCCGCGCCCGAACTGCGCGAACACGATCTCTTACCGTTGCTCGAAACCGAAAGCCCCAAGTTCAAAGTGATCTACCTCACGCTCGCCGACAGCAAAATGATCGTGCACGACCGCCAGCAATTAAGCGACGCCACGATTGACGATCTTATGAAAGTCATCTCGGATAAATCGGCGGAAGAGGCAACGCCGTTTAAAAAGAATTTGAAGAAGAAACCGATCCGTCGTAGGCGCAAGGCAAAAGCAAGGATCTAAGTTACTGCTCAGCGTCATTGCGAGGAGCGTTCTTCGCGACGAAGCAATCTCATAGCGCGACCGAGATTGCTTCGCACAGTGCGCTCGCAATGACGGATCGGTTGAGCAGTTATGAATCTAAGGAGAAGGCTGTGGCGAAAATAGTCATCATCGGCGCAGGGTTTGCCGGGCACACGGCGGCTTTGTATTTGGGGAATACGCTCGGGCGCGATCACGACGTGACGATGATCAGCCTGTCGGATCGATTCTTGTTTGTGCCGTCCTTGGTCTGGGTGGGGGTGGGGCGCATGAACCCCGACAAGACTCGCTTCCCTCTGCAAAAAGTTTATGACCGCATGAATGTTAATTTTATCGTCGGCAAAGCAACCGAAGTTCACCCCGACGACCACTACGTGATTGCCGAAAAGAAAGAGGGCGGACAAGCGCGCGTGGAGTACGACTATTTGTTGATCGCCACAGGACCTCATCTCGATTTCGCCGCCACTCCCGGTTTGGGCCCCGATTTTGGCAACTCGTATTCGATCTGCACTTCGGCTCACGCCACCCAAACCCGCGACGTTTATCTGCAATGTGTGGAACGCATGAAGCGCGGCGAAAAACAAAAACTTGTGATCGGCACCGGACACGGTGGCGCAACCTGCCAGGGCGCGGCGTTTGAATACGTGACGAATGTCCACAAAGATTTGGTGCGGCGCGGCGTGCGCGACAAAGCCGAACTTGTTTACCTTACTAACGAGCGCGGCTTGGGTGATTTTGGCGTGCGCGGCGTGAACGTGCGACAAAAAGGCGGCATGGTTTCCAGCGCGGATTTCATTGGCGCAGTTTTTAAAGACTATGACATCACGCCCGAGATTCAACGGGCGGTTAAAAAAGTTGAGAAGGGTCGCGCCTATTGGGAAAATTTTGACGGCGCGGAAGGCGAAACGAATTTCGACTTTGCCATGTTGATCCCGCGTTTTGCCGGTATGCCCATGAAATACATCGGCAAGAATGGCGACGATGTTTCGAGCAAAGTGGTGAACCCGCTCGGCTTTGTGATGGTAGATGGCATCTACGGACTCGCCTACGACGTTCTCGCCGAAAACCCCGACGCTTGGCCCTCGGTTTATCAAAACACAACCTATCGCAACATCTTCGCCGCGGGAATTGCTTTTGCGCCGCCGGGTCCGATCTCCAAACCCCACACGAATCCTAAAGGCACAGCCATCAGCGCCGCGCCGCCGCGCACGGGCATGGTGTCCGGAATTATCGGGCGCGTTGTGGCGTTGAACATCGCCGACTTGGTGACGAAGGGGCGCATGACTCATCACGAGCGAATGTCGGAAATGTTTGCGGCGTGTATTGCCTCCATGGGCGACTCGTTGTGGGATGGATCGGCGGCGGTGATTGTGGTCTATCCCGTTGTGCCGGACGTGCGTCGTTATCCCAACGAAGAGGGGCGCGATCTTTTTACGACGCATATGGAGATGGGGTTAGCCGGTGCGTGGATGAAGCGCATGATCCATTCGACCTTTATGTGGAAACTGCAAGGCAATATCGGTTGGCAGATTATCCCGGAGTGAAAACTGGACTTACGCAAAACATGTCAACGTCATTGCGAGTCTTCGAGAAGCAATCTCATGGCGCGACCAAGATTGCTTCGCAAAGTGCGCTCGCAATGACGGAGCGTCTGAGTAGATACGGAATAAAAGGATCACATTATGGAAATCACACCGAAAGATCGTTTCTGGATGAATTTTAAGTTGTATCAGTTGTGGCGGTTCATTGTCTTGAACATCAAAATTCTCAAGGCGGTGGATCACAGCAAGAGATCGTGAACACTAACATCCGTTGGCAGACTTCCGAGTTCTTACCCACTCCGCTTCGCTACGGCGCGGCAGTCGTCGTAGGTTTGCTTGCGTTGAGCATCATCGCTTTCGCTATCTTCCAACCCATCAAAGTTCTACCGCGCATCGGGTTGGCGCCGGGCTTGGGGTTGATCGATCAGGATGGGCGAGTGTTGAGCAACGAAACGTTGCGCGGGCACATCGTACTTTACAACTTTACTTATAGCCGTTGCGCTTCGCCGTGTCCGCAGACGATGGGCGTGATGCGCGCCGTGCAAGAGCAGTTGAATGGGCCGTTTGACAATAAAGGTTTCAGGATACGACTGTTGACGATCTCGTTGGATCCGGCACACGACACGCCGCAGGTGTTAAAAGAATTTGCGCTGAGGTCGGGCGCGGATCGCCCGCGTTGGTGGTTTGTGACGGGGGATGAGTCGCAATTGAAGTATGCCGTTGGCGGCGGCTTCAATGTGTATTACGCCGCCGACGCGAAAGGCGGCATCACCGTGGATCCGGTTTTCGTGTTGGTGGATGGGTGGGGCATCGTGCGCGCCGAATATCGCACGGCGAGTCCGGCAATTGATCGAATCCTGCGCGACATCAGTTTGGTGATTGACGAAGCGAAAAATAGCGAGGGCGCGGCGCGTTACGCCTACGAAGCGGCACATTTATTTTTGTGCTACCCCAAGTAGCACAACCACTCAGCGTCATTGCGAGGAGCGTTCTTCGCGGAGCGGAACGAAGCAATCTCCAAGCCTGCCCTGAGCGAAGCCGAAGGGTGTGACCGAGATTGCTTCGCAAAATGCGCTCGCAATGACGGGTTGGCTGAGTAGTTACGAAATAACTGAAATGGTTTGACGCAATGAAGCGAATTTTTCTTTTCATCATCAGTCTGGCTGCCGGTTTGGGTTTAACTGCCGCGCTCACTTTTGCCGCGACTCAGTGGCTGCGCCCCCCGGCTTTGCACGGGTTAGTGATGCAGCCGCAGCAGCCGGCTTACAACTTTACGCTGATGAGTCATTACGGGCAGACGGTTTCGTTGAGCGACTTTCGCGGCAAGTGGGTAATGATTTATTTTGGCTACATCGCTTGCCCCGATGTTTGTCCGGCGACGCTTGCCGAGTTGAACAAGGCGCTGCTGTCGTTGGGCAAACAGTCGGAGAGGGTGCAGGTCGTCATGATTACGGTAGACCCGGAGCGCGATACGAAAGAACAACTGGCGGGGTTCATGCCGCACTTCAACAAAAGTTTTATCGGGTTGACCGGAACATCGGAACAGATCAAAGAAGCGGCGACGTATTACGGAATTTATTTTGCCAAGCATCAGGAAGATACGGCGTTGGGTTATTTGGTGGATCACACGGCGACGGTAATGTTGATTGACCCAGATGGGTATTTGCGTGTCGTGTATTCCTTTGGCACGGTGGCGAAAGATTTCGCCGATGATTTGAAATATTTGATGGCGCGGTGAAAGATATGAAAAAAATTTTTCTTCTCACACTCCTTGTCACTCTTGCAGTGTCCTCCTGCAAACCTGCTGGTCCAAAGATCATGGTGGACACGGCGTGGGGGCGGCAATCGCCCAAGACGGCGACGGCGGGCGCGTTCTATATGTTTATTCGCAACGCCGGTTTAGAGGAAGACAAATTGATCGGCGCCAAGTCGGCGGCGTGCAAAACGGTGGAACTGCACGAATCGTATCAAACACCCGAAGGCGCGATGGGCATGAGGCGCGTGACGGGTGACGTGATCGCCATTCCGCCGGGCGCGACGGTTGAATTAAAAGTGGGCGGCTTGCATCTGATGTGCATTGACAAGCTGCAGGACTTTAACTCCGGCGCGCAGATTGAGTTGACGCTGAGGTTTGAGAAATCGGGTGACGTGCCGTTGACGGCGGATATTCGGGAATAAACGAGAGGAGAACATTTCATAGAAAAAATATCTTTTCATTACCCCTTTGAGGAGAGCGTGTCTAAAAGTATTTAGCTGCGTTCTAAAACACACCAGACTGGCGTAACGCAAGTTGCCAACTTGCGCTACAAAAAATCTGGCGTAACGCAAATTTGCAATTTGCGCTACAAAAATCTGGCGTAACGCAAATTTGCAATTTGCGCTACAAAAATCTGGCGTAACGCAAATTTGCAATTTGCGCTACAAAAAATCTGGCGTAACGCAAATTTGCAATTTGCGCTACCAAAAACTGGCGTAACGCAAATTTGCAATTTGCGCTACAAAAATCTGGCGTAACGCAAGTTGGCAACTTGCGCTACCCAAACTTTTCAACAAGGAGGAAAGTTTTATGGATGACAAGAATGAACATCCGAAGGGTGCCTTGACGATGACCCTGATCTATTTCGTCATCATCGTCATCCTGTGGAGTTGGGTCTACCTGACTTTGCTGGGGAGAGGAGTTACGCAATGATTCACGTAAACGTCTACGAGAAATGGTGGATAGGGTTAACCACGCTGATGCTGGTCGTGTTTGGCACGGCGGTGGGCGTGTCGGCGTTCATGGGCGGTATTCAAGTGCCGATCCCCGAAGCGCGCATTGATCCGCGTACCGTCGCCGCCGATCCCAAATTCAAAGATGGCAGCCTGCAGATGCTGGCGCCGGGCAAGTATGTAGCCTATGTCCGTGCGCAAGCAAGCCCCTGGAAATTTTTTCCGGAGAAGATCGAAGTGCCGCTGAATTCCACCGTTACATTTTATGTGACGAGTGGCGATGTGCAGCACGGCTTTCGCATTGATGGCACTAATATCAACGTGATGATTCTGCCGGGGCAAGTTTCAAAGATGACAGCCAAGTTCGATAAGGCGGGCGAGTTCCCGTTTGTCTGCCACGAATACTGCGGCGTGGGTCATCAAAATATGTTTGGCAAAGTGATCGTCAAGTAAGAGTCACGGAGCGAGTCATGGAAAAAGAAGTCAGAGTCTTAAGCGCGTGGTCAATTCTCGCCCACAGTTTTGAATCAATCATGGTGTTATTCAAACTGCGCGTGGTGGGTTTGCTGGTGTTGTCCTCTGTCGGCGGCGCGTTGTTGGCTTCTGACGGAAGGATCGTTTGGGAGTCGCTGCTGTTGTTGATCGTCAGCGGCACGCTCTCGGCGGCGGGCGCGTCTGCTCTCAATCAATATCTAGAACGTGATCGCGACGCGCAGATGAAACGCACGCGCCGACGCCCGTTAGCGGTTGGCGGCATCCCCCGATCCGAATCGGTGTTGCAGATCGGATTGAGTCTGATCGTCATCGCCGTGATGATCGCTTTGCCCTTCAATCTTGAATTGGCTTTTTTTGTGGCGCTGGGCGCGTTGATCTACGTCGGCCTCTACACCGTGTGGCTCAAACCGCGCACCGTGTTGAACATCGTCATCGGTGGCGCGGCGGGCAGCTGCGCCGTGTTGAGCGGCAGCGCGGCAGCCGGTCAGTGGGCGCATCCAACAGCAGTGGCGTTAGCCGGTTTAGTGTTCGTCTGGACTCCGATTCATTTTTGGAGTCTGGCGCAAGCTTATCGTGATGATTACGCGCGGGTGAACGTGCCGATGCTGCCGGTGTTGATCAGTGATCAATCTTCGGCGTGGTGGATCGCGTTGCACACCGGGGCTGCCGCCGTGAGCGCGTTGGCGATGATCGCCGATGAAGCGTTGGGCGCGTGGTATGCCCTGCCTGTTGTGGTGGCGACGGTGTGGTTGGTGTGGCACACGATTCAACTTTTGCGAACGCCGACGGGCGCGCAAGCGTTTCGACTCTTCGTGACTTCAAACATTTATTTGACGATTGTGTTGTTGGCGATTTTTCTGGGGACGTTGTTTTAGCGTCCTATATCGAAAGGAGAAAAATGATGTTAGCAGCTGAAAAGAAACTCGCAAGCTGGCATATTTTTGTTGCTCTGGCGGCATTGGCATTAGGGGCGAGCTTTGGTCCTTTGCAAGCACTTGAACACATGGGCATCAATGTTTATCCGGCGTTGCAATCTGTTGGGCTTCAATCGTACTATCAAGGTCTCACTCTGCACGGCATTCTTAACGCGCTGGTGTGGACGACATTCTTCATCACCGGCTTTTTGGGTTATGCCACAGCCAAAAGTTTAAACAGACCGTTGGCGAACATCACCGTGAGCTGGGTTGGCTTTTGGTTGATGGTGGTCGGCTTGGTGATGGCGGCAGTCCCGTTGTTGTTAAATCTGGCGACGGTGCTCTACACCTTTTATCCGCCGATGCAAGCGCCGTGGTATTTCTATCTCGGTCTCACGCTGGTGGTCGTGGGCAGTTGGGTCAGCGGTGTTGGTATGTACATGACCTATTGGGCGTGGCGCAAAGATAATCCTAAAGAGACCACGCCGCTTATCGCGCTCGCTTCATTGATCACGATGGTGTTGTGGCAGATCTGCACGTTGGGCGTGGCGGCAGAAATTCTGGCGCTCATCTTGCCGTGGTCGTTGGGGTTGGTGCAAGGGATCGATCCGCAGTTGGCGCGCACGTTCTTTTGGTTCACCGGACATCCGCTAGTCTACTTCTGGTTGCTGCCAGCCTACATCTCGTGGTACGGCATGATCCCCGAACAAGCGGGTGGCAAACTTTTTAGCGAACCGTTAGCCCGTTTATCGTTCTGGTTGTTCCTCCTCCTCTCCACGCCGCTCGGCTTTCATCATCAATACGTGGACCCCGGCGTGCCGGAAGGCTGGAAGTTTTTACACGCCGTCCTCACTTACGCCGTGTTCTTCCCCAGTATGCTCACCGCCTTCAACGTCATCGCCTCCATGGAGATCGGCGGCAAGGCGCGCGGCGGCAAAGGGTTGGTCGGTTGGATTTTTCACTTGCCGTGGAATGAACCGTCGTTTGTAACGCAAGTGTTGGCGATGATCCTCTTCGCCTTCGGCGGCGCGGGCGGTTTGATCAACGCCTCGTATAACGTCAACCTTGTCATTCATAACACTGCCTGGGTGCCGGGTCACTTCCATCTCACCGTTGGCACTGCCGTGACGTTGTCCTTCATGGGCATCCTCTATTGGTGGCTGCCGCATCTCACCGGCAACAAACTGTGGAGCTCCAAGATGGCGTTGTGGCAAGCGTGGATTTGGTTCGTGGGCATGGGCATCTTCTCTAATGGAATGCATCGCTTGGGTTTGGATGGCGCACCGCGCCGCACCATGCTCGGCGTGGCAATGGAAAACTACGGCAACGAAACGTGGACGATCCCCTTGATCATGGTCGGCGTGGGCGGGCAGATTCTGCTTATCTCCGGGATTCTGTTCTTCACCAACATGGTGATGACCGCTTACTTCTCGAAAGAGAAAGTAGTTGTTGAAATGCCTGTTGCCAAACCGTATCACGCTGGCGCCACGCCGGTGTGGTTGAACAACTGGCAGCCGTGGTTGGCGGGCACTATCGTGTTGATCCTCATCGCTTACGGTCCTATGCTATTCCAACTGATCTCGCAAGCGCAATTCACTTCACCCGGTTTTGTGGTGTGGAAGTAGCGCAACAGAAACCCGCTTTCTTCAAGAAAGCGGGTTTCTAAAATAAAAACTAAAAGGATTCACTCTATGCGAAAAATTTTATTCCTCTCCCTCATCATTGCGCTTCTTCTCGCGGCGTGCGGCGGCTCTTCGGGACCCGTGGTCGGCGACGCGGCGCGCGGCAAAAAACTTTATGGTCAAAGCACGCTCGGCAAAAAATCTGCCGAAGGCTGCGTGAGCTGCCACCACTATGACGTGCCGGATGGCAAAGATGACAAAGCGCCGTACACCAAAGGCACAGCCGCTCGCTCCGCCACGCGCGTGCCGGGTCTCTCTGCCGAAGACTACATCAAAGAATCGATTCTCAAACCGGATGCCTACGTCGTTGATAAATACAAAGCGGGCGATATGTATCAGAAGTGGGGCGAAGACCTTTCGGCTCAAGAGCTTGCCGATCTGGTGGCGTATTTGTTGACCGAAAAATAGTAAACAATGAAGAATGAACAATGAAGAATGAACAGTGAAGAATGAACAATGAACAATGAAGAATGAACAGTAAGCAGAACACTGAACAATGATAAACCGAGCAATTTCGGATAGCTAGGGTTTACGGCTTTCTTGTTGGGATTTTGGAATTTGGGATTTGGGATTTTTATTTTCGACTTTGATTTTCAATTTTGTTCATTGTTCATTGTTTCATTGTTCATTGATTATCGTTATGACTCAAGATCATTACCATGTCGTCGTCCCCGACGCCGACTACTACCGCAAAATGGTGAAGTGTCAGGCGGCGTGTCCGGTGCACACCGACGCTCGCGCCTACGTCACCGCCATCGCCCGCGGAGATTTTGAAACGGGCTACAAGATCGCCCACGATCCCAATCCACTCACCACAGTGTGCGGGCGGATTTGCGGCGCGCCGTGTGAAGCCGCCTGCCGCCGCGGCCGCGTCGGTCCCGATTTCGCCCCCGTCGCCATTCGCCCCCTCAAACGAGTCCTCACCGAACACTTTGGACCCGAAACAGCCGGACAACTACCCGGCGTTGCCCGCGCCGAATCATCCTCTCAATTTATTCCGGCGAGCAACATCACCTCCACGCCACCCGGACTCGGCGCGAGTGAACTTTATTCTGCGGCGCGTTGGTCGCGCGGAAATTTAATTGAACTCGCCAAAACAGACGGGCGCAAGCGGGGCAAAGTCGCCGTCGTCGGCGCGGGTCCCGCCAGTCTCACTGTGGCTCACGATCTGGCGCTGCTCGGTCATCACGTCGTCATCTTTGAAGCCGGGACTAAAACCGGCGGCATGATGCGTTACGGCGTCCCCGTCTATCGCGTCGATCAACAAGCGATGGATTTGGAGATCGAATCGATCCTCGAACTCGGCGTGGAGATTTACTTCAACCTCAAGATCGGCAGCGACATCAGCCTCACTCAACTGCGCCGCGATTACGACGCCGTGTTTTTGGGCATCGGCTTGAGTCAAGGTCGCCGCCTCAACGTCGAAGGCGCAAATTTGGATGGCGTGATCACCGCCGTGGATTTATTGCTCAACTACAACATGGGATACAAAGTGACACTCGGCAAAAAAGTGATCGTGGTCGGCGGCGGCGATGTGGCGATGGACGCCGCCCGCACCGCTTTACGGCTTGGGCAACTTTCTTCGGATCAAAAACAAGCACTCGCCAGTGACGCCGCCACCGATGAAGAAGCCGACGCCGTTCACGAAGCTTTGGACGTGGCGCGCACCGCGCTGCGTTTGGGCGTCGCCGACGTGAAAATGATCGCCCTCGAATCGTGGGACGAACTGCCCGCCTCTAAAATGGAAATTAAAGAAGCGTTAGAAGAAGGCATTCATGTTTTTCCGCGTGTAGGACCCAGCCGCATCATCGGCAAAGGCGGCAAGGTGAGCGGGCTCGAAGTGATTGACGTTGAATCGGTCTTTGACGAGAACCGCCGTTTCAATCCGCGCT
>JACRLA010000275.1 GCA_016215145.1 Chloroflexota bacterium | reverse complement strand
TTCACCGGCGATGAGAATTAATTGACCACTGCCGTGCTGAGTTTGCGCCAACGCTTGATCGAGTTGCGCCAGTTCGTGTTCGCGCCCGACGAAGGGAGATTGGGGATTAGGAATTAGGGCTTGGAGGTTGGGGAGTGGACGCTCGGCGTGGCTGGCAGCCGATGCTTGCTTGATCCCTAATCCATGTTGAAGAGATTGGTAGAGCGCTTGTGTTTCGGGCAGAGGCTCGGCGTTGAGTTCGTCGGCGAGAGTCTTGACGAGTGATTGATAATGTTGAACGGCGCGGGCGCGATCACCGATGGCGGCGTAGAGGGTAAGCAACCGACGATGCGCCGATTCGTCGAGCGGTTCGGCTGTCGCCCACTTTTGAGCGTAGGGGATGGCGTCGGCGTGGCGATCCACGTTTTGCAAAAATTGCGTCGCGCGATCTAATGCGGAGAGATAGAGGCGGCGCAACGTTCCCCGTTCTTCGTCGCACCACTCGTCGTAAATATCTTCGAGCAGATCGCCTTTGTAAAGGGTGATCGCCGCGAGTAGATCGTTGCAGGTTGCCTCACTTCGCGCGTTGTGTTTAAAAGAATCAACGTCAACATCAATCGGCACATCGGGATTAATCTGAATAGATGAGCCATCGGCGAGCAGGATGGTGGTGTCGGTTTCGATCTCGATGGGTTCGAGCGTGGTGCGGAGGTGGTGAATGTATTGGCGCAAGTTGCGCCGCGCCGCCGATTCGGTGGCGCGACTCCAAAAAAGAAACGCTAACCGTCTGCGGTTTAAAGGTTGAGCGCGATGCAGAAGTAGATAGGCGAAGAGTGAGCGACTCGTGGGCGAGCCGAGATCGAGCGGGCGATGGTCATCGCCGGTGGTGACGCTTAAAGTTTGGAAGAGAGATGCCCGCAGGATCATGGAAGGTGTCCGGTGGATATGAAGGCAGAGTATAATAGTTTTCGTAAATGACGTTTAGGACATTTTGCCATTTTATAAATTGAAAGGAGAGACAATACTATGCGTTTAAAAATTGTTCTTGAACCCAGTGACGAAGGCGGGTTCACTATTTATGTTCCGGCGTTGCCAGGTTGCATTAGTGAGGGTGAGACCGAAGAAGAATCGATTGCCAATATTCACGAGGCGATTGAATTGTATCTTGAACCTGTGGAAGATGATTGGATGCTTGAGGCGGGCATGTTGGTGCAGGAGATTGAAGTGTGAGCAAAGTTCCAAGTGTGTCTTACATGCAGATCGTCAAAGCGTTGCAACGCGCGGGTTGGGTAGTGGTTAGGCAAAAAGGAAGTCACATTAGGATGCAAAAGCGCGAGTCGGAAAAGTTGTTAAAGATTACCATTCCGGCTCATCGTTCGGTTAAGCGCTCGACTCTGTCGCATATATTGAAGCAGGCGCATATCGAAACGGAACGATTCTTAGAACTGCTTTAGTCGAAAGCATCAAAGGTCGCCCCGATATTTGGATCAGCGCCGCGTTGTGCGATAAAGTGATCCAGACCCTCCTCGAATCTTGATCGTTACGTTTACGGTTTAGAAACGATCAAGTTATCAAACCTCACATCCACAAAATTCTTTTCATAACTTCCGACGATCAACCCGACGCGACCTTCTTTAAAATCGGGATCGCTGACGCGAGCCAGGCGGCTGCCATCCACCGTTAAGCTCAAGGTGCTGCCGACACATTCAGCGCGAATTTGGTGCGCGGCACGACCCGAGGCTATCTTGTCATTTCGATCTAACAGTGAGTTGTGCAAAAGTGTGCGCTCGCCATTTTTAAATTTCCCCACGCCGTAATAACTATCCGCGCTGATGATCATAAAGTAAAAATTTTTGTCGTCTTGGTGGCGGCAGATCACGCCGAAGAAGTTGTTCTCCGGTCCCCCGGCGGTGCGCGCCGCCACTTGAATGACGGCGTCACCGAGTACCGGGTCGTGAGTCGTCCAGACGATCAGATTCGGTTTCAATATCCACATCTGGTATTCGCCTTCAAGGTAGCGCGTGTAAGCCTCGGCGTTCGATTGGCGATTCCACCCTGAATCGGTTTTGGAAAAATCGTCAACGAAGATCGCTTCGCCGCTGGCTGGTTCGCTTTGGCAAGCCGTGAGGAGGAAGATGACGATAACGAGTCTTATCTTGAACATGAAATTCAGAACGCTGAAGTCGCTGATCGCGCTGAGATGCGCTGATTAGTTTTAAAAAATCAGCGTTCATCAGGTTAATCAGCGTAATCAGCGTGCTATGGTTTTTGTGGCGATGGCACGCCCAACCGCGCCAATGCTTTAAACGCCAGCGCCGCAATCTGTCCGCCTGCATCTAAGTTGGCGGCGGCGTTGAGCGCGGCTTTCGCTTCGGTCGGTCGCTTCATCTCAATATAAAGCAAACCCAAATGCAAATACACTCGCGCCGATTCGGGGTCGAGGGCGTTGGCAGTGAGCAAGGTTGATTCTGATTCCTTAAATTTACCGGTGAGATACAGGGCGTGACCCAACGCATCATTCGCCGCCGACGAGTTGGGCTCAAGTTCCACCGCGCGTTTGGCGGAGGGCAAACCGGCTTCGGCGACTTTAAGATCGTTGTCCAAATAGAACTGCGCTAACAAAACCCAAAACTCTGCCTCTTGCGGCGCGATGCGAACGGCTTGGGCGTACCACGCTTCGGCGTTTTGCAGATCGCTTTTATCGAGATACGCGCTGCCCAGTTCTGCCGAAGTTGCCGGATTCGACGGGTCGAGATCAAACGCAGTTTTTAATTCGCTGATCGCCCGATCGTTTTTTCCGCCGCGCCGAAAATGTTGACCGTAAAGATAATGTGCCAGACTCGATTTGGGATCGATCTTCAAGGCTTGCTCGTAAGCGTAGGTGCCGTCGTTGCCCAAACGATCTTCGACGAGTCCGAGATAAGCATGAGCGTCTGCTTGGTTGGGGCGTTGCTCGATGGCGCGTGTGAGCGAAAGCTTCGCCAATTTAAATTCGCGCAGACCGATCAACGTATACCCTACCACGCCCGCCGTGATCGCATTATCTTTGGTATCAAGCCCGGCGTTGAGGGCTTTGATCAGACTGTCGGCGAAGGGTTTAATTTTTGGATCGCTGCCGGCGGCAACTGCCAGATGCGATCCTGCTTGGGCTGGATCGAGAACCGACAACACCACGCCGAAACGATAACGGGCAATGGCATTCGTCGGCTGCAGAGCAACCAGAGTCCGCAGCACGGCAGAGGCTTCGGAGTAACGCGCTTCCGCTTCATATCCGTTGGCGAGTTTGCTCAACAGTGATGGATCATCCAACTTACTTTTGAGCGCGGTCTCCCATTCGCCGATGGCTTTCTTGCGATCACCCAGACCATTGTAGGCATCGCCCATCGCGTGGTGAAGTGCAGGACTCCAACCCTTAAGGGATGCCGCCTTTGCCAGCGCAGCTTGCGCGCCTTTGTAATCCTTTGACGCCAGCGCAGCCAACCCAGCCGCTTCGGCCCGATCTGCATTCCATGGTTGACGATTATAGAGATCGTAGATCGCGT
This sequence comes from Chloroflexota bacterium, assembly GCA_016215145.1. Lineage (GTDB taxonomy): Bacteria > Chloroflexota > Anaerolineae > Anaerolineales > VGOW01 > VGOW01. Next base: position 4,788 of record JACRLA010000275.1, on the reverse strand, counting down.
TGCGCGCTTCCACGGTGAAGGCGTTTGCCTTCTGCGCCTCGCGCATGATGGCAAAATCTTTTTGCAGTGGCAGCCAATTGGGTTGAATGCTATCTGCTACACGCGAAGCGGGTACAACATCCGCTGCCACCGTATGACTGACACCACTCACTCGCACTGACCTCACTGATCGCCCTCAGTGTTCTCATTACATTCAGTGCTTCAGTGTTTCTCACCCTTCCATTCCTCTAATTGCTTCCTCACTTTTTCTACTTGAGGATATTCAATCTCCTCATAGATTTTGAGCGCAGATTCCGCGTAACGGATTGCTTGTGCGCGTTCACCCCGTTTAGTTAATGCTAGTGCTAAGTTGTAAGTTGCTTCTCCCTCTTCACGGCGATTCCCGATTTCATATGCAATTGACTTTGCTTGTTCGTGGAGTGAGATCGCGCGATCGATTTCGCCTAATGATAAATAAGCCTCACCAAGATTATTCAATGCATTTCCTTCACTACTTCTTGCGCCAATCTCTCGAGCAATCGTTAATTTCTCTTCAAGAGACTCAATTGATTTCTTGGCATCACCAGACTCGCAATAGATTACACCCAAGTTGCCTAAGACGATTGATTCCGCGCGTTTATCTCCAATCTCTTGCATAATCTTCAACGCTTGCTCATAAAACTCAATCGCCTTGCGCGTCTCGCCTAAATCTTCATATGCTAAGCCCAAGTTGCCGATGATTGAACCTTCACCATGTTTATCTCCAATCTCTTGTGCAATCTTCAACGATTGCTCATAAAACTCAATCGCCTTGTGCGTCTCGCCTAAAGCGGAATAGGCATTGCCTAAGTTGGCGAGGTCATGACCTTCGCCGTGTCTATCGCCAATCTCGCTGCTAATCTTCAACGCTTGCTCATGAAACTCAATCGCCTTGCGCGTCTCGCCTAAATTGGAATAGGCTAAGCCCAAGTTACCCAATGCTTGACCCTCACCACGTCTAGCGCCAATCTCGCGGCCAATCTTCAAGGCTTGCTCATAAAACTCAGTCGCCTTGCTTATCTCCCCTAAATCGGAATAGGCTAAGCCCAAGTTACAAACGATTGAACCTTCGGCGAGTTTATCTCCAATCTCTTGCATAATCTTCAAAGCTTGCTGATAAAACTCAATCGCCTTGCGTGCCTCGCCTAAAATGGAATACGCTAGGCCCAAATTGCCTAAGATTGCTCCCTCGATGTGCTTATCTCCAATCTCACGTTGAATCTTTAATCCTTGATCATAAAGTTCAATTGCCCTACGCGTCTCGCCCAATTCGGAATAAGCTAATCCCAAGTTGCCTAGATGCCCGCTTTCGGCTTGTTTGTTTTTTAGTTTTCGCGCGGCGACTAATGCGCTTTCAATCCAACCGATGTATATGCGTGGGTGGAGTAGCAAATTGAGGATACTCCACTGCCATGCATAGCGATTGCACACCTGTGCAATTGCATCATTCTCATTCACTCTCACACTTGCCCACGCTTGCCCGTGCTGTATGTTTTCAACTTCAGTGTTATATAACTTCAAGCCTTGTGTGATATTCTCATTACCTTTTAGGTAAAGCCGTTCAGCAAGGCTCAAAACATCTTTGTAATGGGTCGCGTGCCTCAACCCCGCTTCGTATTTTTCTTTCTCGCTCAATCGCGAGTCGGCAAAAACTTTGGCAAGATCGTGTAACGCGTAGCGTTTGGTGGCGGGGTCGTAAGCTAAAATGCTGTAACGCACGAAGTCGCCAAGCGAGTCTTGTGCCTTCTCTTCATTTGCATTCCGCGCCGCCGCAAATGTCATTCCGAGCGAAGCGAGGAATCTCTGTATTCGTCCTAATGTCCACACTGCGTTCGCTGCTTTGTATTCAAACGAACTTGGGAAGATCGCCAACATGCGCCACAATTTTTGTTGTTTCTTCGTCAGCAAATCGTAGCTCAACGAGAACGAGGCTTCGATCAATTGCAAGCGATTCTTTTTATCTCCCAATCGCTTTACGTATTGCGTCGGTTCAAGGTCAATTTGTTCGGCAAGGGCACTGCCAGCGAGACGAAGAGCCAAAGGCAACTTGCCGCACAGTTCAGCAATTTCTTCAGCGTAATTACCAATGCGTTTTGCGATCTGCAACAACAAACTCTTCGCATCATCGAGTGGCAAGCTTTCCAAATCGATCGTGCGAATATCGGGCAAGACAAATTTTTGGCGTGATGTGACGAGCAACAAACAACTCGAGGGCGGGATCAACGGCTCAACTTGTTTCGCATCTTTGGCGTTGTCCATCAACACCAACGCCCGTTTGCCATCTAATGCCGAAAGATAAATGGATCGCAACTCAACTTCGCTCTCAGGAAGTTTGGCAGTGGGGTGATAGGCGCGGATGACGTGAGCCAGTGCGTCAGAAGGTGAAAGCGGCTTATCACTCGCGCCGCGCAAGTCTAAATAAAATTGCGCGTCGGGGTAATCGTTTTTGAGATCGTGCGCGAGTTTTAAGGCGAGTGTGGTTTTGCCAACGCCGCCCAGACCGCGCGCGGCACATATAGTTGCGCCGCCGTGCTTCATATACTCGCGCAAAGTTTTTAATTCAGCATCACGTCCAACGAAGTCAGCGGGTGGGGAGGGGAGTTGGTGAAGATAATCAAATTTTTCAGGAGCGGCTTCGTAGATAATCTTGTCACGACCAATGATGTCGCCATCCACATCAACCTTACTGTTCGTGATTTTTATACCGCCCGATTGCGCGGCAAAACCTTTCGGGTCTTCGCGGTGTTTGCGACCCGGAGGGTTTGAACGTTGCGCCACTTTGCGAGTTGTCTTCGTTATTGGCTTTTTATTTTTAGGTGAGCGTTTTTGTTTCATTTGAACCCCAATTTTTTGTCAACGAATGGAAAAATCCGCTTCGCGTAAACGAATGATTCCGTTCGCGCACAAATATTCGTTTATTCGTAGGGTATTCGTTGACAGGTCTGCGCCGTCTCCCTCGATTGCGCGATGAAAAGCACATCGCTCCGCTCGGGATGCCTCCCTCATCGCAATTCACAACGCTCATCATTTTATCACCCATCACTTATGAGTATCTACACTGATAACGCCGACCTCTCCCATTGTATAATCGCCCGCAACTGATCATTGATAACTGTTTACCAATTACTAATTACCAATTACTCACTTCCAACCTCAAAAGGATATTCTATGAACATAGTCGTCTGCATCAAACAAACGCCCGACACGGCGGCGACGGTTGCCGTGAAAGATGGGCATGTCACTTGGGGCGATGCCGCGCTGGTCATCAACCCGTGGGACGAGTACGCGGTTGAGGAAGCATTGCGCCTCAAAGAAAAACACAACGGCAAAGTCATCGCGCTGTGCATGGGCGCCGAGAGCGGCAAAGAATCTCTCAAAACGTGTTTAGCGATGGGCTGCGATGAAGCCTATCTCATCTCCGATCCCGCGCTCAAAGGTTCAGATGTGTCGGCGACAGCCACCGCGCTTGCCGCCGCCATTAAAAAAGCCGCCGCCGATTTGGTGATCTGCGGCAAACAAGCAATTGACGGCGACACCGGCATCACCGTTTCCGCCATCGCCGCCAAGTTGAATTGGAATCTACTGACGTATCTCTCCAAGATTGACGCGATTGATTTTGCGGCGAAGACGATCCAAGTGGAACGCTCGCTCGAAGAGGGCAAACAGATTTGCGATTCTAAATTGCCCGCCGTGTTGAGCGTGGTCAAAGATATTAACGAACCGCGCTATCCATCGTTCATGGGGATTCGCAAAGCGGCGAAGGCGGTCATCCCAACGTGGAGTGTCGCCGACTTGGGTGTGAAAGCCGATGAGGTCGGGGCGGCGGGTTCGGCAGTGACCTGGCCCGAAATTTATCCTCTGCCCGCGCGCGAGAGCAACGTCGAGATCATCGGCGGCGAATCGCCCGAAGAGATCGCGGCGAAGTTGGCGGAGAAGTTGATTGGGGAGAAGGTCATTTAGTAAATAGTAATTAGTAATTACCAATTACTAATTACGAATAACTAATTACTCTTAAACATGGCTACCATTTTCGTTTACATAGACCAATTTAAAAGCAAAGCCCTGCCCGCATCGTGGGAAGCGTTGGGCGCGGCGAAAAAATTAGCAGGTGAGATGAACGCCAGCGTGACGGCGTTAGTGTTTGGTTCCGGTGTCGAAGCGATTGCAAAATAAGCATTCACTTACGGCGCAGATTCGGTGACGATGTGCGATGACGCGACACTCGCCGACTTTAGAGCCAAGCCTTATGCCGCGTTGTTAGCTTCCACCTGCAAAGGCGGCAGCCCCGATGTGGTTTTAACTCCGGCGACGACTCGCGCCCGCGATCTATTTGGCATGGCGTCGGTTGATCTCAATACATCCGTCATCGCCGATGGAATTTCGTTGACAGTTAAAGACGGCGCGGTCAACGTCACGCATCCGGCTTACGCTGGAAAACTCCTCAGCACCGTTGTGTGCAAAACAAAACGCCCGCAGATGATCATGCTGCGCCCGCGCGCCTTCCCCAAACCTGATCCTGATGCGAGCAAGAGTGGATCGATCAACAAAGTGAGCGCGGTGTTGAGCGAAGATCAAATTGAGACGAAGGTCAGCGGCTACGCCATTGACGAAGGCAAGGTGAGTCTGGCTGACGCGAAAATTATTGTCAGCGGCGGGCGCGGTGTCGGCGGACCGGAGGGCTTTGTGCCGGTGCGTGAATTGGCGGAGACACTTGGGGCGGCGCTCGGCGCAAGCCGCGCGGCGGTGGACGCGGGTTGGATTCCGTACGCG
>JACRLA010000274.1 GCA_016215145.1 Chloroflexota bacterium | reverse complement strand
TGATACGGATACGCCGAGTAAGCGAGTTGGACAAAGGCATGTTGAGGGAGAGAAAAATTTATTTTCACTACGTCATTGGTTAGTGCGTAATTCTTAATCTCAACTTGCACACTGTTGGCATCGTTAACTTGAACCATGTTGTTTGCTTGTGGAGTTACTGTAGCAATAATCGGCGTGTGTTTGGTTTGCCACAAGATCGCGTCACTTGTTTGCATCACTCGTTCCGCGCCCTCGAAACGAGTCATGGTCGAGTCAGTAGTGATGTATCGAATATCAAGTTGATAAAGCAGATCGAGAGTCTCGGTTCGCAATCGTCCATCTTTTCCATCTGCCTCCAGCGAAGTAATTACTTGATATGCCAGCGTATGAATTTTATTGGGCGCATCAGGGATTTGACCCAGCAACCCCGGTTGCCCGCTCCACATAGAAACAGAGAAGGCGTTGGTATAGCTGCCGCGCAGATCGTAAAGGCGCGATGTTTGATCGCCCGATTGCCTCAACGTATTCCAGATTGGTTGCCGCCCCAAGCGATCTCCCGAATAAGTGTCAGGATATTTAATATTGACCCAAAGTGATGTTGGAATTAAATCGGCGAAGAAGACTAAACATATTGCAACTCCGACGCGCTCAAATACAAAGTCGTTGCCGATCACGGATTGCATAACGCGAGGAATTTGGTTTGCCCGGCTTCGCAATTGTTCGCCAACCAGATGAACTAATACGCCCGTTAAAGCCGAGGCAGGCGCGATGAGGATCATCAAGTACAAACCCGGCGAGGTGCCGGTCACGTAAGCTAAATTTCCAAAAGGCAGTGTATGAAAGATTGCGTTAAAGAGAGAGGGGAAGTAGGCGGGCGTAAATGTCATGAAGACGGCAATGGCAAATTGCAGGACGAGCGCGGCGCTCTTCCAGTAACGGGTCATGACGACAAAGAGAATCGCCAGCACCGCAAAAAATAAAATGGAGTTGCCGACATACCCACCGAACCAATCGGAGTAATAGCTGTCCTTGAAGATCAAAACATTTTCGAGTCTTACTACAGGTAGCCCAAACGCATTTCGATCTAGCATCCCGCCAATGGTTACAAGTGCTTGCTCGGCGAATGTTGGAACGATCTCGTAAAGAGCGACGATGAGTCCGGCGAGATGAGCGGATACGACAAGAATGACTCGCCGCAATCCAAGCGGAATGTGAATTGTCGTTCCGTCTAAGAGACGAGTCACAACATAAATGCAGCCCAAGGCGATTGCCCAGGCGGCATACAGCTTATGTGTCCACACCATTGCGCCAATGGTGAGAGCGAGCGCCGCCCATAGTTTGTGTTTGTCTTGTTCCTCAGTGGCGAGTCGTTCGATGAGATACAACTGCAACGGCAAAAGAGCAATAAAGGGTGAGACCGATAATTTGCCGATGATGAGAATCAGATGGTAGCGATAAAATGTTCCGCTCCACGCCAGCGAGGCGGCAACCCCGGCGACACTTGATCCAGTTAGTTGGCGTACATACAAATACATCGGGTAGGCTGAGGCAACATGCAATATTAAGAGAGTCACTTCGGCGGCGTCTTCCACATTGCGCGTGAGGAAACTGATCCATGCAACAAGATAATAATATGCCGTGCTATAAAATTGCAAAAAGGGATGCCCGAAGTAAGCGTAGTTTGACCAGAAGGCAAACCAATTGCCGTCTTTGATCGATTCGCGGATTGCCCACGGCGTGCCAATGTGCGCCATTGCATCGCCTGCGCCGACGTTTCCCGGTTGAATCAAATAGCTCCCCAACAAAAATGCTGAGAGGCCGACGAACATAAATAAACGGATTCGATTCTCTAACGTCGCCCGTAGCCAACGTGATAACGATTGATCGATCACTTCCAGATATATCAAGGTGATGCCGCCAGCTACTTCCAAAGCTCTCAATGCCCAGCGAGCGGCGTACAACGTCTCAACCCAATCGGGGGCGGGGGGCCACGGAACGTACGAGACGGGCGGTGTGTAGCCGCGAATGATTCGCCAATACAATAAGTCAAACACAAAAAAAATCAACGCTACCCAAATGATGATCTGTGCATACTGTGTTGCCCACTTCTTTGACGACTCAAACCAGTTACTCATCATGTGTTTGCCCGTAGGGTACCTGATTTATGGAGAAGAAACCTACAATGAAAAGAGTGAGCGCAGCTGTCAAGCTTATGGCGAGCGTCAACTGCCGTACCAGAGAAAGTTTAGGTGTTAAGGTAACAGTGTGTTCGCCAGCATCCGTCCAGAAACCGATCAGACCGAGTGCTGTTGTTGTCACAGGTACTACTTGTCCGTCTACTTTCACTTCTAAATATGGATACGCTGAATAAGCCAATTGCATAAATGCTTTGTTTGCGCTCCGATACTTCAACGTGGCAGTGTTACTGGCCATATGATAATCAAGGACAGTGATTGGAACGCGGTTAGTGGGAGGAATACTTGAGAAACTATAATCGCCACTAGGCTGAGAAACAGCGATCACGGGGTTATGATCTTTCACTTGCCATAGGATCGCGCCATCTGTTTCCATCATTCGTTCTAAACCATCAAAGTTGCCGTAACCTGAATCAGTGATGATGTAGCCAAAATCCATTTGCGACAGAGAGTGCAGGGTATTCGGTTGAAGCTGTCCATGCTTTAAGTCAGTAGTGATCTGTTGAATCAAACCGATGAGCGGGACGCTCTTGGGCATATCAGGAAAGTGCCCGTAGAATCCCGGCAAGCCGCTGTGCATAGGAAGAATAAACATATTCATTCCGTCGGCGTCTACTATCCGCGCCGTTTTTTGTGGAAGTTGCGCGAGTGAATCGAGAATAGTTTTGCGTCCTAGACGATCGCCTAAATAGGCGTCAGGATACTTAATATTGACCCATAAACTTAATGGCACTAACTCGGCTAAGAGAATGACGCTGCAAATTATCCCAACACGTTCCGGGGTCAGAAAATGCCGCAGGGAAATCAGCGAAGGGGTTGTTTCTAAAAGGTTAATAAAGATCGCCACCAATACACCCGTGAGAACACAAGCAGGAAAAATAAAAATCACCAAGTAAATCCCTGAAGATAGGCCGGATGCGTATACCAAATTTCCAAAAGGGATGCTCAGGAAAATAGTATTGAATAAGTTCGGCGTATAGTGTGGAGCAAACGTCATAAAAGATGCTGCCCCAAGTTGAACTGCAATTGCCATCCCGGCTTTATACCGAGTTGCAAAAATTCCGATTACAGCCAATACGGCGAAGCCAATAATTGTATTGCCTACGAAGCCTCCGAACCAATTTGTAAGATAACTCTCCTGAAAGATCATCACTTGCTCCCACCCCGGCGCATCAAGCCCGAATGATTTTATGTTGAGCATATCTCCAAGCAACACAAAAGATTGTTCTGTTAAGTTAGGAATGACTTGATAGAGTGCTGTGGTCAATCCCATAAGGTGGGCTAGTCCGATGACCACTACTCGCCACATTCGTTTGCGGGTGAGTGGCGATAAACATAAGTGCGTGAGAAGGTAGACCCCGGCAAAGCCAAACATCCAGATCCCATAAAGTTTGTGCGACCAGATGAGTAACCCGATAGTCAATGCCAACTTCGCCCAATCTTTTTTAGATGGTGACTCTTCGGTTAGTAAGCGTTCGATGAAATAAAACTGCAATGGCAAAAACGCGATGAAGGGAGCCACTGTTATTTTGCCCAAGATCAGATTAACGTGATAGCGATAAAATGTGGCACTCCATGCAATTGAAGCGACGACCCCGGCTAACCGTGAGCGTGTAATATGTCGGGTGTACATATACATTGGATAAACCGAAATGATATGCAAGCCGAGCAAAGTAATTTTCGCATCATCGTAAAAATCGGGAACAACTAGGTTAACCAGAATCACCATGTAGTAATACAAGGTGCTGTAAAACTGTAAGAAAGGGTGACCTAAAGCTCCATAATTTGACCAAAACGCGAACCAAGACCCATCCCGAATTGATTCGCGTAAAGCCCAAGGCGTAGCTAAGTGCGCTACTACATCACCTGCACCCGGATTACCCGGTTGAATGAAGTAACTACCAAGTAAGAAAGCCATTAGCCCTAGCATACCGATCAGTCGCCAACGACTCTCTAGGGTAGTTTTGACCCACCTCGACAACGAATGATCGATCACTTCCAGATATACCAAGGTGACGCCGCCAGCTACTTCCAAAGCTCGCAATGCCCAGCGAGCGGCGTACAACGTCTCAACCCAATCGGGGGCGGGGGGCCACGGAACGTACGAGACTGGTGGTGTGTAGCCGCGAATGATTCGCCAATACAACAAATCAAACGCAAAAAAAATCAACGTTGCCCAAACGATGATCTGCCCATACTGTGTTGCCCACTTCTTTGACGACTCAAACAAAGATTTAATCATTCGTCTTTCCTGAACTGCAAACAATAATGATGAAACGTATTGCTGACCCACGCGCTGTTTAAACCAAACGGCGCGAGGCGTTGGTTGTCCTGCATCCAAATCTTTTCGTCTTTGAGGGTGTAGGTTTTGCTTAATCGCCGCGCAATGTCCCACGCCAGCGGATAAATTTTTCCGCCCTTCTTGACGTTCTTGACGATGATCGTTAGATAGGTTCTGTCTTTAAGTAGTGGACGAAGTGATTCGTAAATGCAGCAGAGATGTTCGACGAAGGATTCGTAATCGTCAATGTTGCCCACGTCACGCGCATCGTCGGAATAAAACACATCCAAGCCCGCGCTCTGGCGTTTCTTTTGCGTTTCACTGCCGCGCATTCGCAGCATATCCCAGTACGGCGGTGAGGTGATCACGTAATCAATGGGCGGCAGATTCAAATTGACTGCATTGGAAGCGTCGTCGTTGAAAATTTGCGGATGATATTTTTTAGGGAAACGTTTGCCGCGCGACTTAATCTCTTCGTCAACGATCTCACGGGCGATAGCCGCGTACTTGGAGTTGAGCTCAATGCCGATGCTTCGGCGGCTTGATCGAAGTGCGGCGATCAACGTGCTGCCCGTGCCGACCATCGGGTCTAGCACTGTTTGATCTTTTTTGGTGAAGAAGCGGATGAATTCTTCGGCGAGGGTTTCGGGGAATTTTGCCGGATGCTGCAACACGCCTTTCTTGCGCGGTGGCGGGTTGTGGATGAACCACGATTTTTGAAACTTAAGCCACTCGCGTGGTTCGAGGTCGTTGAGCCGATTGCGGGGCATGGGCATGGCGGATGGCTAATGGCAAATGGCGAATGGCGAATAGCTAATGACGAATGGCGATTCGCTATCTGCTACAGCCATCTGCTATCCGCTATTAGGGTAGTTTAAACGCTCTCATCCCGTTGAACTTCACGGTGAAGTCGCGGGTGACATTTGAACCAAGCCACAAACCGAATCGTCCGCTGGAGTAAGCCGAGTCGGTGGCAGTATCCACTTTCGTTTGGTTGATGAACAAGGTCATAGTTGAACCTTTGGCTTGCACGCCCAATACGTTGAACGCTCGTGATCCGCGCGTGATGGTAGAGGACGTCGTCCAATCAATCAAGGGATTCGCCGCGCTTCCTCCAAAACGGAGCAAGCGGTAACGACCATCGCAATCGAGTTGAAAGACGTAATAGTTCGCCACATCTTGAGCGCGGAAGATCAATCCATATTTATCTAACGTGCCGCAGTTGCCGGGCGGGGTCGCGCCGACTTCGGCGTAGAAGTCGTCACCTTGACGACCAATGATTCGCACCGAGTACGAGCCGGAACTCTTTTGGGTATAAGTAAGAATGCCACCGGCAATGTTCACACTGCTATCGCCCGCGTCGCCGATTGCCCACAGACCTTGTGACTCAAATGTTTCCTCAAAGATCACTGCGCCGACTTTGATGGCAGTGGGTGCTTCGGTGGCGGTGGCAGTAGGCGCTGGGGTCGAGGTTGGAGCAGAAGTAGAAGTGGGCGCGGCAGTTGTCGCCGAAATGTTTTGAGTTGGTGCCGCGCTAGGCACGGTGGGCGCAAGCGTTGGCGGCGGTGTAGTGGGCTTGGTCAGCGGAGTTTCACTGGCAGGCATCACCACTGGCACGGGGGTGCTGGTGGGACGATCCAACGGCACAATGGGAGTGGGGGCTAATGAGGTCAGCGTGGCGGCGACCCCGACTTCGATTACAAGAGGGCGCGGGCTGCAAGCGGCGATCAAAATCATTCCGGCAACGAGCAGGGCGCGTTTATAAAAATGCAAATACATAAGGACAAAAAAAGGACGATGGACAAACGTTTAGTCGGAAAGATTTATCCGTCTTTCGTCCATCGTCCTTTGTGCGAGAGTTAATATTTACTTGATGTCGTACACTTCCACGTCATCAAAAATGACAGTCATGTTGGGAGACAAGCGCGAAGCGGCGTATAAACCAATCGCGCCATCCGTAAATTGTTTGTCCGTTACAGTGGTGAGGAATTTGTCGTTGACGTAGAGGCTCAAGTTATCGCCCACGGCGCGCACGCCCAAGATGTTGCGCTGCCCTAAGGGGTTGATAGAATTGGATTTGGTGAAATCTACAATCGTTTCAAACACGCCTTCTACGCGGCGAAGCAAACGGTACGAGCCATCGCAGGAGATGCCGAACAAATAGAAGTTCGAGTTGTTCTTGTAGCGGAAAAGTAACCCGTAGTTGTCAAACGCTTTGCATTTGCCATCCGGGATTCGGGTGACGACCCAGGTGATGTTGTCAACTTCTTTGGCAACAATGGTGAAGGCTTCGTTCTCAATTTTTGTTTTGCCGGTTGCGGTTTCGGTTTCGAACCAGTATTTAGCAATGGAAGCCAAGAACGTTTCGCGGAATACGGGGTTGGGGTTCGCGCCAGCGAGAGGATCCTGCGCTTGAGGCGCTGCGGTAGCGGGCGCGGTGGTGGGTTTAGCGGCAGTGGCGGCGCCACTTTGGGCAGTTGGCTGCGCGGCAGGAGTCGGCTGCGCTTGCACCGTCACCGGCACTTGAACGGTGACCGGCACTTGCACCGTCATCGGCACCGGCACTTGCACTGTCACTTGTTGAGGCGGCTGCGCTTTTATGGTGGCGATCTGTGCGTTGACTGTTGCCACTTGATTGGCTTGCGCGTTCACAGTTGCTTGCACTTCGGCGGAGGGACCACACGCCGTGACAAGCACACCGAATAGAGTTAAAAGTAGGGTAATCCGTTTCATCATCTTTCTTCCTTTGTATAGATTTGATGCGATGAGGTCTTACCTCATCCTTC
>JACRLA010000273.1 GCA_016215145.1 Chloroflexota bacterium | reverse complement strand
ACTGATGAGGTCAGCCGGGGCGGGGGGCATCGCGCCGGAAGTGAGCAACAGCAACCCCTCGACATTCACACTTTGTAACACGGGGTCGCCGCCTTCTTGAATGAACTCGCTCAGCCCGCGATCATTTTTAACATTCCACAACTCATGTTGTGCCGGTCTTCGCAGATCGCAATCCACCAGAATGGTCTTTTTGCCGCCTTGAGCAAATGTGATGGCGAGATTTGCCAACGTGATGCTCTTGCCCGATTCAACGTCGCCATCATCTGACGGTGACGTGACGAGCAATGTCGTAAGCGGACTTTCTAAACTAGAGAACGTTAAATTTGTGCGCAGAGTGCGAAAGGCTTCTGCGGCTTGGGAACGAGGGTGGGTGAGGGTGATGAGGTGGGTCATATCAGAATGTAGTTATCAGTCGTCAGTGATCAGTTATCAGTAGAGGTGATCGCTGATAACTGATTACGGATGATTATTTCCTCTTCTAGATCGTTAAGCCCCTCACACCACGCTTGACGCATTTCCTCTCTCAAACCATCTACATCTAACGGCGAAGTATCACGCCATATACCGCGAAGTTTGACCGGTTGTTTTTTAGGTTGAGAGGAATTTAAAAACTTTTCTTCAAGAAATTTCGCAAAGAGCATCATCTCGTTCACGCCTTTCAGTGGGACTTCTTCTCTGAAGCAGGAATTGAACCGAACACCGGCAAACTAAATTGCCGTTCAATATCCATTGCAGATCGAATCACAGATGACTCGATAGATTCTAAAACAAACACCAACACGCCGCCGAGCAAAAGACCGAGTATCGCTCCGGCGGCGACGTTGATCGCCGTCTTGGGTTGATCGAGTTTTTGATTCTCGTCGTTGCGCCATTGGATAAAAAGTTCCGCCCACTTTTTGGCAATATCATTGGCGAGATCGCCGTTGCGATTCTTCATGTCAATTTGAATCACGAAACGCGAATCGTCGGAAGCAATCGTCACGTCGCCGCGCAGGTCTTGCGGCGTGCGATCCAGTTGAAGGGCGTCAATCACTGCCGCCGCGCGGTTGTCGGTATCCATCCAAGCGACGTACGAGCGCAACAAAATTTTCGCCGATTGAGTCAAACCGAAATCGGTGCGCGCCGGTTGCACTAAAAGATAGATAGTGGATTTATAGATCGGCGTTTGCAAACGGCTGAACACGAATGCGGATGCCGCCGTGAGCGCGGCGACCAAGATCAATATCCAACCGCGTCTCCACAAAATGCGAATGTAATCTGAAAGTGGCATGGGGCAATCTTACCAGAGGTGATTAGTAATTAGTAATTGGTAATTGATGAAGACACGCCAATTACTAATTACCAATTACTTGTGTTTCGGAATCTCTGCTAGCACTTGAAGGTTAGTTGCTTCCACATCTTTTCTCTCGCGCACAAACGGATCAAGGTAGTGAGCGAGAAAGGCACAGGCGAGGCCGACGGCGACACCGAGTAGAAGGCGAATGGGCAGATCGAGTGAGTCGCGCAATCCAACGGATGATGATCCGATTGATGGAACATCTAACGGAGTCACTACAGCGTTGTTGTTTCCAAGTTGAGGGAAGACACTGGCGTTGCGCGTTTGCAGCACGGTGATGGCGGCGTTGGCGATGGCGCTCACGTCGTCGGCAGTTGCGCCGCTGATGTAGAGAGTCAGTTGACTGCGAACATAATCCGAAGCGAGCGAACCTTGAACCGTTGAAGCCGAGATATTTTTTCCTTGCTTGCTGATCTCATTACTTACTTCTTGCGCGAAGGAACTTGTTTTCGTCCAATCCGAAAGACTGCCCACGACGTATTCCGACGTGAGCCAACTGTAATAGGTGGGATCGAATCCTGGCGCGCTCTCGAAGGCGGGCGGTGTGCTGGCGCTGAATCGAATCTTGGTGCTGAATGTAGTTGAGGCGCGGCGAAAGGTGGCGACGCCGACGAGACCGATGAGGATCGTTGGAATGATGGCGAGCCACCACCAGCGAAGAAGGATTTTGTAGTAGAGACGGAGTTCCATAAAGGATGAATTACGAATTGTGAAGTATGAAGTCGTTCATCTGCTGTTTAAAATTTTTGGTGTCGAACTTTAATGCAAAGTCCCGGATGGAGTGTGTATCAAATTGGTTGGCATCAAATTGCTTGAGTGTTTCCACAAGTGACTCAACCAGTTGCAGACGAAAAAGTTTTCCTGTTTTATTTTCGATCACGGTGTCCAACGCGCCGCCGCCAGCGTAAGCGATCACCGGACGACCCGTTGCCATCGCTTGCACCGGCGCGATGCCGAAATCTTCTAAGCCCGGAAAGATGAAGGCGCGACAGCGCGACATTAACCGCGCGGCTTCGTCATCCGAGACTCGCCCCACAAATTTTATCGTATCCCCCGCCATTCGTTCCAAGCGGGCGCGGTCTCTGCCGTCGCCCGCCACGATCAGCGGCAAGCGCAACTGTGTGCAAGCTTGCACCGCCAGATCGACTCGTTTGTATGGAATGAGACGACCCAAACATAGAAAATAATCTTCGACCTGATCGCTGATGTTGAATCGCTCGGTGTTGACGGGCGGATGAATGATAACCGATTCGCGCTCGTAGTATCTGGCGATTCGCCTTTGCACGTCCGACGATATGGCGATGAAATGATCCACGCGCGCCGCCGCCGCTTTGTCCCACCGCCGCAGAAGATCGAGCGAAGGGCGAATAATGTTGCGCTGGAGTTGACCGAATCCCTCCCGCGCAGCGTAATCGTCAAATCCCCACACGTAGCGAGTCGGAGTCAGGCAATAACAAATATGAATCGCATCTTTTGGTTTGGTGATGCCGTGACAAAATCCGCTTTTGTTGGAGAGGATGAGATCGTAACCGTTGAGATCAAAATTTTGAAAGGCGAATGGATAAACAAAAAGATACGGTTGATGAAAGCGATGCACAAGTGGCAACGAATCCATGAACGACGTTTTGATGTGCCACCGTTGCCAATGGGCGGGCATCTTCTCGCGCCAATACATCGAAGTGTAGATCGGCGCGTCGGGGAACATCTCGACCAAAATCTCCAGCACGTCTTCCGCGCCGCCGATTTGGTTGAGCCAGTCGTGGATGAGGGCGAGGGGCATTAGTTCTTGTTTGACCTTCCATCCATAATCCCGGACATTGCCAATACGCGATCTGACCAAAGCGAAGCTTGCTCTCGTATCTTTGTAACTTTTTCAAGGTCAGTGTAACTTGAGTCCCATTTGAGATGCCAAATAGCTAATGTAAGCTGTAACTGTATTAACGCTTCGATATGTTCTGGCTGAGTGTCCAGTGCCGTCCATTCAATAAACCATCTGCTTTCCTCAAAAAGTGTCTCAACCGCATCTTTGTTATTT
The DNA here is from genome assembly GCA_016215145.1 of Chloroflexota bacterium. Taxonomy (GTDB): domain Bacteria; phylum Chloroflexota; class Anaerolineae; order Anaerolineales; family VGOW01; genus VGOW01. Next base: position 3,401 of record JACRLA010000273.1, on the reverse strand, counting down.
GGGTTTTTAGCAAATGACACTACCCGTGCGAGATCAGCCGCTAACGCGCCAAGTCGTTTCGGTAAGGAGTCTTGCAAATAACGCTCGCGGATTTCATTCAGATTGTTTAACATATTCCCTCGAACATTTCACGCGCGACTTCCTCTATCTTTTGTCTGAGCAAAGGATCGGTGACTTCCATTTTGAAATTGCCTTGAGTAGGGCGAATGTTGATTAACGACTCGAATTGCACTTCCTGAGAGGCGATTACCCAATCGGCTCCCCACACGTCTTTTTGAACGCTACCGTTATCCAACAGTAGAGCTTCGCAGTCGGCGTGCATCGCTCCGCCTCCTGCTACTACTCGACGTTCAATATCTACAGCAAGTTTAATGTAAGTCTTGAATACTTCTGACATTTGCCGTATTTGTTCTAGTGTCGGTTTTTCTTTGAGCAGATATATTTTAGCCATAGCATTCCTATTTTCCTAATGAGATTACGGGATACCTGCCAGATAAGCCATGAGATAAGTTCCATCTTTCAACAATGCCATGCCGTGATCAGGCGATGCATTTTTCTCTAATTTTGGATCGGCGCCTTGCAATGGCAAACGTGTGCCGGGATCAAGAGTCCACTTCACGCCATCTGTCGAAAATGCCGAGGCGATGCCGGGCGTTGAACCGGGTCCCATTAAGTTTCCATAGACTCGATAACCTTTGTCGGGAATAGCAACGGTTGCCCACGTCATAAAAGTTTTGCCGTCAATTTTAAATTCGCCCGTTGCCTCAAACTTCAAACCATCTTTCGACTTCGCCGAATGTTTGCCGTCGGGTCCTGTCCACAACAACCAGCCGTCTTTCGTTTGCAAAACAATCGGGTCATACACATCGCTTGGGTTGTATCGCTCGCCATCTTCTTTCGTAAAGGTGATGCCATCACTCGAGATCGCCGAATAGATCGTTGGCTTCTTGCCGATTTCACTTTGCATATAGTACAGACGATATTTGCCATCCGCCAACAACACCACTGTCGGATCCACTGCATCGCTGCCTTTAGGCAAACCATTGACGATCACTTTGCGAAGAACCCATTCCGTCGCGCTCTTTTGGATCGCTGTGGCAATGATGTTGCCGTTGCCAAAATCAATGTAATAGAGTCGCGCCCGCCCTTCTTTATCCACGAGTGCATTTGGCACGCCAGATTGATCGGCAATCACAACGTTGGTGCGCGTGAAAGTCAGTCCATCTTTCGACGTAGCCAGCATTAAGCGCGTTGCCCAAGGTCCGCTTCCGCCTGCGCCTTGAGGCGCGGTGCCTTTGCCTTGCTTCGGAACGAGATCACTGACGAGCAGATTCGGCGTGGGCGAGGGTGAGCTGGATGCCGCTGTTGGATTCGGTGGTGGCACAAGCGTCTTCGTCGGTGATGCCGCCATTGCAGTGGGTGACGCGGATGTGGGGGGAACAGCAGTTGGTGCGGGTGTAGCGCAAGCGGCGAGAGTAAGACATACAGTGATAGAAGTGAGTAAATGTTTTTTCATTTTATTCTCTCTGGGTTATTTTCGTCTTCTGCCCAACGCGCCGGGTTATGTTGAATATAAGCGCGAATGCGATTTAGATCGATCTCATCGCGAATGATATGTTCGTAATAATTGTGTTGCCACACGGCAAAGGATGGCGTGTTACGTTTGAGGTTGAGGCGTTTGGTGGTGGCGGATTTGAAACCGGCGATGAAAGAACCTAATGAACGTGGTTTGCGGTGCAAAATGGGTTGGTCGGCTCGTAGGGGCGCACGGCCGTGCGCCCCTACGTCGGTTGCCAAGGGCGAGCGGCCGCTCGCCTCTACGGTGGTGGGTATCAGGGGCGACTGGCCAGTCGCCCCTACGGTTAAACCACCATCGTTGTTTATCACAACAATCCCGTGTAAATGATTCGGCATGATAACGTATGCATCCAATTCGAGTTCCTTGCGAATCTCCGCCGACTTCAACCACTCCTCTTCCACGATTTTTCCATAGTCATTCAAGCTCATCGCGTCGTCTACGATCTCACCAAACAAACATTCGCGGGCATGAGCGCAGAGGGTCACAAAATACGAACCCGCTTGTGAGTAATCGTAATTGGGGAGGCGAATGGAGCGGCGGTGAAGTGTCATTTCTCTATTATCATCTTTATCGGCTTAAAACTTTTCCGATGCGCCTCACACACTCCATTATCCTTCAAAACCTGTTGATGTAGTTTCGTCCCATATCCTTTATGCTTAGCGAAAAAATATCCGGGATACACGTCATCCCAATGCCTCATCAAATCATCGCGCGTTACTTTGGCAATGATGGACGCGGCGGCGATGGTCAACGAAATTGAATCGCCGTGAAAAGGATGGCGGCGCATGGCGGTGCGAGTCGCCGCCAAGATTCCATCACGATCAATGTGGCGCGGACTCGCCCCGCCCAAACTGACCGATAACGCCACTTCTTTGATGATGTGGAAATATCTCTCGCGTTGTTTCGCCGTCAACTGTTTAGAATCGTTCACGCCCTTCAACACCTTCGTCAGGTCGGGGCGATCTAACGGCAACACAACGGCGGCGGCAACCACGGGACCCGCCCACGCCCCGCGTCCCACCTCATCCACACCGGCGATGAGGGTGTAACCTTTTTTCAGAAGTGTGCGTTCAAGTTTGAGAGAAGGCATTTTATGGAAGGATGAATTATGAAGGGTGAATTATGAAACGCTCCTTCATCCTTCATAATTCCTAATTCATCCCTTGCTGTATTTCCCCTGCGCCCAATTTTTCCTGATCACTAAAATATCTCGCAACATGCGAAGCGGATCAAGAATCGGATGCACGCGACTCTCCGAACGATAATACCAGTCAATCGGCACTTCGAGAATTTTGTAGCCGCGTTTGCGAGCAATGAACAACGCTTCCACGTCGAAACTCATGCCGTCGAACTTCTGCACGCTAAAAATTTCTTGGGCGGCTTTCGCGCTGAAACATTTGAAACCGCATTGCGTATCTTCAAAACCGGGTAACGCAAAAAACTTTACCAAGTTGCTAAACACCCGCCCCTGAAAGTGACGATAGGCAGGCTCGTTGTATCGCCGCGCGCCGGGCGCTTCGCGTGAGGCAATCGCCACCTCGTAACTATCGAGCGCAGGCGGCAAAAATTTTGCAACTTCTTCAATCGGCATCGAAAGATCGGCATCGCAAATAAAGCGGTACGCGCCGCGCGCTTCCAACATGCCGCGCCGCACGGCGAGCCCCTTGCCGCGCCCGCTTTCGTTTAACACACGCACACGAGGGTGATCGGCGGCAAACGCTTCGGCGACCACTGTTGTTAAATCACGGCTGCCATTTTCTATCACGATCATTTCACTTGGATAAGACTGTTTATCCAAATAGGCATCAATCGTTTTGAGCGT
>JACRLA010000263.1 GCA_016215145.1 Chloroflexota bacterium | reverse complement strand
CGCACGTACTCGGCGGCGTTGGGCGGGCGGTTGCCCCACTCGCGCGCAAGGTTCGGCTCGTTCCATACTTGATATGCGCCGATCTTTCCTCGATAACGATTAGCAAAGACATAACAGAAATCGCCGAAGTCGGAATAATTTTTGGGCGGCGCGCTGTCGAGCTTCACCGCGCCGCCGTCTTCTTGCGCCCAAAACGGTTGGCGATCTAACCGCGCCAAAATTTTTAATCCGCGCCGATTCGCCAAGTTGATGATCGTGTCGGCGGTATACCAATCGTAGTGACCTTTTTGAATCTGCTCGAGATCGCGCCAGCTAAAAATATGCTTGACCCATTGGAAACCCATGTCGTGGATCAGATCGAGATCGCGCCGCGCCACATCGTGCTTCCACCACAGAAAGGCTTGGATGCCGTATTCGGGCGAATCGAATCGCTTGAGATTTTTTTTGGGAGTGACGGCGGCAAACGGTTGAAGGGCGGGCGCCGGAGTCGGTGTCACCGTCGTGGCGGGTGGTGGCGTGATCACTTTATCGCCGAAGATCATCAGCGAGACGGCGCACGCGGTGTATATAACGATGAAGAGGCGAAAGAGGGGAGAACGCAATGCTGGAGATTAGAGATTGGAGATTGGACGAATCGCTAATCTCCAATCTCCAATTACCAATTATTATTTTACGCCCATCACCTTGCCCAATGTGTCACACGAAGGGCATGATCCGTCTTTGCGAATGATGGCGTAACCCGCTTGAGGATCGGCGTCGTAGGTGACGAAGTCCACGTTGAAGACAATTAACAATTTCACTTTGCCGCTATCGCGGGCGAGCGTCACCGCTTCGGCGAGCCACTGCGCTTGTTGAGCGATGGTGGTTTTGCTCGCCCATGAAAACGTGGGCGCGGTCTTGGTGAGATCGGGATAGCCTTCGCCGGTGAGATAACCGAGTTCGGTAAAGCACAATGGTTTCTTGGCGCTCGTTGCTTTCCAATACGTGTCAACCATTGAAGAATAATAGCGCGTGTAGTGGGTGGAATTGCCGCGCGGGTCGCCGCTCGTTGCTGAGGGCGGAAGGATTCCTTCGTTGTAGTGGATGCCGGTGCAGTCGGCGAAATCAAACGCGCCGGCGCGCACCATTTCTTCGAGGAAGGGTTTGTCGTCGCAGCCTTGTTGACGGTTAGCATCACACCCGCCGCCGAAGTATCCGGTGGGCGAGAGCGCGCCGATGATCACCATTGTGTTTGGGTTCGCCGCTTTGATCTGCGGATAAACGAACTTCAGTAATTTTGTATACGACTCACCGCTGATCTGTCCTTTGGGCCATTCGCGTTCCAAGTTCATCTCGTTCCATACTTCAATTGCGTCTGCGCCTTGTTTGGCGAGAGTCACTAAATAGTTGGCAAACTTTTGTTGATATTCGGGCGAGGCAACCTTGTAGCGATCTTCGGTTTTATCCACTACGCTGATCAAGATACGCATATTGTTTTTGTGCGCGTTCTCGATTGCTGGACCAAAATCCACTTTGAGATCAGAGGCTTGCAGCTTCGCCCAGGTCATTCCGGCTTTTTTCATTGACGCCATAGCGGGGAAGCCGCCGTGAATTGCTTGACCGCCAAGCGCGAAGTTAGAGGCAGGCGGCAGCCCGCCTTGAGTGGGTTGTGAGGCAACAGGTTGCGTTTGCGCCGGGGCTTTGGAGGCGGCTGGCGCGGCAGTGGCGGGTAATTGTGTGACGATCTTTGGCGCGGCGGTGCTGTTGCCGGCAACCGCTTTTGCCGTTGGCGTAATAAAAGCATCCATCCCGCCACCGGCGGCGAAGATCGCGCCGAAGGCACAGAAGCCGACGATGATGCTGGTAGCGACCCAAGCGATGACGAGGTAACGTGTTTGCATCGGGCTTAGCCCGGGTTTTTGTTTTGGAGAGAATGACATCAAATACTCCTTGAGTGACGAGATGTTGAGGGAGTAAATAGTAATTGGTAATTACTATTTACTAATTACTGTTTATGGTATCCACACTATCGCTGTTACCTTCGCGCCGGGTGTGAGAATTTCCCAGCCGGTGCCGATGAAACAGGATTCGGTGATGGCGTAGCAGATGGCGACTTGCAAAGCGTAGGTGCCGGGGTTTTGAATATAGATTCCATCTTCCCAACCACCGCTTGTGGGACCGACACTGTTAGCCTCAACAGAAAGATCGCCTTTCCAACTGCTTTGAAATTGATTCGCGCCGCCGCTTAAGTTTGTTGCTTGCACGCCCAAGATCGAATAATTAATTTTCGACGAGGTGGTGTTGGTGATCTTCATGCGGAAACAGATGCGCTCGATCTTGGTGGCAAACGTCGGCTTCTCTGGATTGCACAGACTCAGTTCACCCGTGATGCCGCGCGCAGCGTTAACAGGTGACGCGCCGACGATAGATGACGGGGCGGGAGTTGCGGTGGCGACTCCACCAATGATTAACGGCGATAAGACCGTGGTCGGCGTGGCGGTGGCAGATCGATTCGGCGACGCTGTAGGGAGTGCCGTCGTTTGCGGCGCAACCGTGATCGCCGCCCCGGGCATGATCAGCACTTGCCCGACGAAGATCAGATTCGTGTTGACGATGTTGTTGGTTGTGATGAGACTCGCTACTGCTACTTTGCATTTATCGGCGATGAGATTTAAATAATCGCCGCGTTGAACGGTATACGACACGCCGCATGGACTCGTGGTGTTGGGCAAGTTACCAACTTGCCCTACGTTGGACGAGTTGCTAACTTGTCCTGCCGGGATGAGGAGGGTTTGCCCTACGAAAATAAGATCGGGGTTGATCAGACGATTGGCGGCGATGAGCGTGGCGAGATCAACTCCACAGCGTGCAGCGATGATCTTGAGTGTGTCGCCGCTGGTGACGGTGTAACTTTGTGGGCAGTTGCTTGCGCTGGGGGTGGCGGCGACAGGTGCGGTGGTCGTTGGAATCTTCAACGTCTGCCCGATGAAGATCAGATCGCTTACTAATCCATTTGCTAATTTAATTGCCGCGATAGATGTGCCGAACCTGACGGCGATCTTGAGAAGCGTATCGCCTTGTTGCACAACATAAGACGTGTCTTGCGCTGCGACAGGCGAGACGGTTGTGGCAAGGATGATGACGAGCAGAAAGATCGAGAGCCAGCGATTCATGTTTTGGCAACACATCCTCCCGAAGGTTCTAAAACCTTCGGGAGGATGTGAGACGTTTACGGTGTGTAGTTAACAACGGTGATCGTGATCGGCGAGCCGAGAGATTCAAACGTGCCATCGGTGTATTGAATCAGCATCTCTAAGGTGTAGGTGCCGGGGGTGTCTATATTGGGGATGCCGTCTTCCCACGCGCCGCCGCAAACGTCTGTGGGTCCGGTGCAGTTGGGTCCGATCTTGAGATCGCCCATCCAACTGTTATGAAGTTTCACTGCGCCGCTTTCGGTGTTGGTGTATTTCACACCGAAGAATTTATAAGTGATGGTGGTGTCGGTGTTGTTGCGGATAAATTCGCGGAAGCAGATGCGCTCGATCTTCGCCGCGTATTGAGTCTTGCCGGCGCAGAGTGAAAAGATTCCGCTGATGCCTCGCGCTCCGCCCGCGGGTTTGGGTGTGGCAGTGGGCGGCGCGGGCGTGTCGGTGGGTACCACGCGAGTGGCGGCGGGCGCAGAGGTGCGGGTGCGTGTTGATGTGGGTCGAGGTGTGTCGCTAGCTTTTATTGGCGCAGGTGTTTGCGTGGGCGCGGGCGTGTCGGTTGGCTTGGGTGTGTTAGAGGGCGGAAGTGTATTCGTCGGTAGGCGGGTGTCGGTTGGGGTTGAAGTAAAAGCTAACACAGCCGAGACGGTGCCACTGATGGCGCGGTTTTCGTTATCTTGTTGACCGGCGAATAAGGCGAATCCCACTAGACCGATTCCGGTGATGACCAGAATCGCCACGACGACGATTGCCGCGATGGGGAGTCGGTCAGGTTGTTCGCGATGGATTTCAGGGATTTCGTTCATAAAGGATGAAGGATGAAGGATGAATTATGAAAAAACTTTTCATCCTTCATCCTTCTTAATTCATAATTCGTTATCGGCTTCCCATCACACTTGCCAACGTATCGCACGCCGGGCAAGCGCCGCCGGGTCGAATGATAGCATAGCCTGCGCGTGGGTCGGCGCCGTAATGAGTCAGATCAACGTTGAAGACGATCATCAAGCGGATGTTGGAATTGGCTTTGCTCAGCTCTGCCGCTTCTTTGAGCCACTGCGCGTGTTGAGCTACAGTGGTGTTGCCCGCCCAGCCAAATTGCGGCGCGGCTTGTGCCAACGGCGGGCTGTAACCTTCGCCGGTGAGATAGCCGAGTTCGGTGAAACACAACGGGCGCGAGGTCTTGATGATGCTGGCGTAGGTGTTGATCATCGTGGCGTAGTAGCGCGTGTAGTGATTGTCACGCGGGTCGGTGCCAATGGATTTCGGCGAGACGATGCCTTCGTTGTAGTGAATGCCCAAGCAGTCGGTGTATTTGAGTCCGTCGGCTGCCACAAATTGTTCGAGCCAAGGTTTGTCGTCGCAGCCTGCGCCACAGCCGCCGTAAAATCCGGTGGGCGAGGGCGCGGCGCTGATGACTATCGTGCTGCCGTTCGCCGCTTTGATCGCCGCATATGATTTGGAAAGCATGCCGACATATGATGAGCCGGTTGTTTGACCGGAGGGCCAGTCGGTGACCAAGTTAGGTTCGTTCCACACTTCAATCGCGTCCGCGCCTTTGGCGGCGACACCGGCGAAGAAGTTGGCGACGCTTTGTTGATAACCGGGATCGGTTGCGGGCGCGCCTTTCTCCACCATGCTGATCAAAATTTTGAATCCTTGCGCGTGAGCGTTGTTGATCGCCGGTCCGGCGTCTTCACCCATCGAATTAAGTTGAACTTTTACCCACGTCATTCCCGATTTACGCATCGCGCCGATTCCGGGGATGCCGCCGTGAATCGTTTGACCGCCTAGCTCAAATGCGCCCCACGCGCCGCCGCCGCCGATGACGGGCGCGGGCTTGGGTGTGTTGGTCGGCTGACCCGGCGCGGTGGTCGGTTGTGGTTGCGCGGGGGCAATTGCCACAGGGCGCGAGGTCGGGCGCGGCGTGGGAGTCGGCGTCGCTTGCGGCACGATCACTTCTACTGAGCCAAGCGGCACATCGCCAATTCCGGCGATCTTAACTCCGATAGTGTATTGCCCGGGTTCGCCTGCTTTCCATACAAACGGTTTGCCCGCGACTCCGGTTGCCTGAGCGACCACGCCTTTAGAATTGTTCACGGTGTAGTTCAACGCCACATTCGAGGCAGCGATGGCGTTGTTCTTGAGCTTATATTGCACTAATGCATTAATCATGCCGGGCGGGTTGCCGGGGTTATAAAGTTCGCGCACAGCGACTCCGCCGAGATTAAATTTTTGGGCAAGGGCGAAATGGCGCGAGAGTGTTTCGCTGGTGACGAGGAAAACGGTGTGCGCCGCATTCGCCTCATCGGTGTAATTGAAGCGCGGCGTGAACGCCGATGAATCGTAATCGAGCGCGGAAACTTTTCCGTTGAGAGCAACTTCCACATTCGAACCCGCCGTGATTTTGGTGAGATCGGTTTTGAGCGTGGCGCTGCCAAAGGCTTTGAGCGTGCTGTTCGTTGGCACGCGATTGAACACGCCGTTCACCCTATCTGCCGAGAGCGTTGAAGTGAGCAAACGAATCTTGTAGCGATTCGTTTGGGCGGTTGCCCAAGTTAATAGGCGCTCGGCTTCGCCGTTGCCCACGCTGGTGAGATCGTTGCTCAATGGAATCTCGATCACATCCACCGCCGCGCCGAGCGAGCGTAGATCGTAACCGCCCGCGCTGTAAGAAGCGTTTTCAATCGTCGGAGTCGGTACAACAACCGCCAGCGATTTTTTCTTTTGCTTCAACGCGCTATTGAGATCTGCGGCGAATGAGGTGAAGGCGGCAGCGCGTTTGGGATCGATCTTGCCGAACTCAAGGATAACTGCAGATGAGTTGGGTGCGCGCCTTTTGATCGGCAAGGAAGGCGTTCACTGCTGCGCCGTCGTCGTCGGGGGCGCGCACCAATGGCATGACGGCATACCCTTGTCCGGCGGTGAAGCCGCCAGCCAGTGAGCCGTTAAGTGATCCATTTGCCTGAAGTGTGAGTCCGCCGATGCCCATCACGTTAATGGATGACACTTCACCCAACGTTTGGTTCACGTCGAGAGCCGCCGCCGCCACTTGAATGGTGGGTCCAGATCGAAAGACGGCAACCGCCTGCGGCACTCCGTTGAAGGTGGCGACCAAGCGATCACCGCTGCGTTGACCGGGCAAGAAAATCCACGACGTGCCATTCCAGGCATAAAGATCGATCAACGGATCGTTAATCAGATCATTAGTGAGTTTGATGCTGACGGCGATCAACGTTGGCGCTGTGCCGTTTGTTTGAATGGTGTAAACCGCAGAAGCGGGAGTGAGGTAGGCTGGGAGGTTGGCGCGGGATGGATCGCTGCTGTTCTTTTGAAAGTCGGCGGCGGCAAGGCTGTTAAGGGTGACGGTGAAACCTTGCGACACTTGATCGGGCGCGAGGCTGATCTTGAATCCTTTGTATTCTGCAACATTGGAAGATGAACTTAATGTGATGGAATTTGGATTGCCCGAGGCGCCGGTTTCGGCGAAGACAAAATACACGCCGCCGACGATGGCGCCTAAGACGACGACGCCGATGAACCCGAAGATGAATATACCTGTAAAACGTTGCATGGTTGACTCGCGACGAAAGAGGAATGAGGCAAGACGAGTTTCATCTCGCAGAGTCGCTCTTTCATCTTATAAATAAAACGACGGCTATCATCCTGCAAGCCGTCTGTTCGACCTTCTGATGAAAAAAGGATAGGTCTCCCTATCCTTTCGATTGATGAGATTCTAGCACGGTGAGATTGATTTGACAACGGCGACTAAGCGATTACCCACTCCGCTTCGCTACGGGGCGCTTTGCGAATCGCGGCAACACAAGGCGAAATCCGCCTACGCGGATTCAAACGCGCGGGTTTAGCCGCCGACTTTTTTATTTTCAAAGACGTTGTATTGTGCGGGCGTGACAGTGCGATCAATTCCGTAAGCGCGATAGGTGATCTGTCCGTTGAAGTTGATCATATCCACCATGCGATCCCGAATCGATCCACGCCAGATGCGGGATGCCGCCTCTGCCCGTGTGACCCATTCCACCTTTTCGCTTTCACTGCTCGTCGTCGGTTCGCCGCTGACCCAGTTGCACAAAAAGTCCAACATGAGGATCGGTGGATGAAATTTGATGTTGGAATAGATGCCGGTTAAAGTTTTCACTTCAGCCGTGATGCCGGTCTCTTCTAAAATTTCGCGTTGCAGTGCTTGGGTAACTGTCTCGCCTTCTTCTACTTGCCCGCCGGGGAATTCCCAATCTTGTTTTTCTTCGCTGTAGAGGATGAGAACTTTATCGTCTTTGCGGACGAGTCCGGCGACGGCGAGGATGTGGAGGGGAGGCATGAAGGAAATAAGGGAAACAGGGAAACAGGTAAATAGGGAGTCGAAAGGGATGGGGGAAATAAAGGAGATAGGGAAGTGAAGGAGATAAAGGAAATTGTGAGAACTGTAAAATTTAATTTGCAGGGTATATGAGGGGTTGGGCTTTTCTAATCCGCGAAGTAACTTGGTTCTCAATTTCAACTTGATATATCAGCGAAGGCTTCTCCAGCAGAATCAAGGATGGAGTTTGTAGAGAAAGGTGACGGGTGGATTAGAGGAGCATCATTGTTCTTTCACTGCACTGTCACCATTGTGCGCTCACGTTGCGCGGCAAAACTTAAGCAAGCAAAAATATCTTCTTGTTTAAGGTATGGAAAATCTTTGAGAATCTCCTCATGTGACATACCTGAAGCGAGATATTCAAGAATGTCATAGACAGTAATCCGCATTCCGCGAATACAAGGTTTGCCGCCGCGTTTACCTGCTTCAATGGTGATGATATTTTTGTAATTCATAAACACCTCACTGATATGAGTCTAACGTTATTATACGTCTATCCCTCACCTCAACCGCCCCCGTTAAATCATAAGCCATCGCGCCGGAGATTCTCACTGGCACGATCTCGCCCACAGGCACTTCGCCTTCGACGATCACTATGCCGTCAATTTCCGGCGCGTCGCGGTAAGAGCGACCCATGCTCAAGCCGTCATTCGATCCCTCAACTAAAACACTCAACGTCTTGCCGATGAACGTTTGATTCTTAACGAGCGAAATTTTTTGTTGCTGTTCCATCAAACGGTTGCGGCGTTCCTCTTTCACTTCGTGCGGCACGGTATCGCCTAACGATTCGCTCGTCGTGCCGGGTTCAAATGAAAAGGTGAACGCGCCAACGCGATCAAATTGCAACTCGGCGGTGAAGTCGAGCAAGGCTTGAAATTCTTCTTCGGTCTCACCGGGGTAGCCGACGATGAAGGTGGAGCGGATCGCCAAGTCGGGCATGGCACTCCGCATCTTGCGAATCGTTTCGTGAACCCATTCGATGTTTGCCGGGCGCTTCATGCGGCGCAAAGTCATCGGGTGCCCATGTTGAAGCGGCATATCAAGATAATGCAAAACTTGTTTATGCTTCGCCATCGTTTCGATCTGGCGATCTGTGACGTAACCGGGGAAGGCGTACATGATTCGAATCCAATCAATCTGTGGCGCCGACTCCGTTAAACGATCCAACAACTCGGACAACCCTTCTTTCACACCCAAGTCGTGAGCGTAATCGGTCGTGTCTTGTGCAATGAGGATTAACTCTTTAATTCCTAACGATTGAAGATTTTGCGCTTCACGCACAATGGATTCAATTGGGCGACTGACCGCCGTGCCTTTGATCAACGGAATGGCGCAAAAGGCGCACGGGCGGCGACAGCCATCGGCGATTTTTAAGTAGGCACTCGCGCCTTGAATGGCGGTACGCATCGCGCCGTGTTCGTCTGATCCAACAACGGGCGTTTCGGGCAGATGCTAGATCAGTTGAGGGTGGGTCGTTGATCTTAAGCGTCCAACCAGATCAACAATATCCATCCAGCGCCGCGTGCCGATGATGCCGTCAAGCCCTGAAACTTGTTTCGTTAACTCTGCGCCGTAACGTTGCGAGAGACAACCGGCGGCAATTAACAATTGCCCGTCTTTTTTTGTTGCCGCCAACTCGCGCAGAGCATTAACCGATTCTTCTTTGGCAGGACCGATGAAGCCGCAAGTGTTGACGATCAACACACTCGCCTTGTTGGGATCATCCGTGCCTTTGTAGCCCGCGCCGCCGAGCAACTGCGCCATGCTTTCCGAGTCAACAGTGTTTTTTGAACAGCC
>JACRLA010000262.1:940-14349 GCA_016215145.1 Chloroflexota bacterium | reverse complement strand
CAATTGCAAAATGCGCTCGGCGGTAGCGTTGAAGAGTATCACGATGCCTTCGGGGTCGGTCACTAACACACCATCCGCCACCGATTCGAGAATGGATTGGCTCTTGGACGCTTCGACCTGATTGGCGCGAAACATGCTGCCCAAACGTTCCGCCTGATCACGAATCAGGCGATACAGTTCGGCGTTGTTGATGGCGGATGTAACTTGGGTGGCGGCGGCAGACACCAGACGCAGTTGATCGTCATTGAAAGCATGAGTCTCATCGCTATAAAAAATCATCGCGCCCAGTGAATCTTCGCTAGAGAGGAGCGGGGCGCAGATCGCCGAGCGATGTAGATCGGAGAGTGGGCGCTGGACCCAGCGTTCATCTTGCAAGAGATCGTGGACGACGATTGCTTGACGATTCTTGATCACCCAGCCGACCAACCCTTCACCGCGTCGGAAGGGAGCCGTCACACCGCCCACAGGCAATTGAAAATTAGTGCCTAAAGCGGCGCGATAGATCAATTGCTCGGACTGTGGGTCGAGCAAGAAGAGTCCGCCTTGAGTTCCGCCGATGACATCGCTGACCAAGCTCAGGGCGCGCACCAAGACGCGATCCAGATCGAGACTCGCCGAGAGTTCGTTGGTGATGCGTAATAATGTTTCAACCTGATCGCGTTCTTTCTCTAAGTCCATCGTGCGTTCTGCCACGCGCTGTTCTAGATCGGCGGCGTAACGCTGGGTGGTAGCGAACAAACGCGCATTTTCAATGGCGATGGCGATCTGATTGCCGATCTGACTCAAGAGTTGAGTGTCGGATTGATCAAAGTAAATGGGGTGGTCATTGTGCATGGAGAGCACGCCGATGGTCTTGCCTTGCGCGGTCAACGGCACGCCGATCCAAGTTCGACGGTCAGAGTCTTGCACGTCAATCGGCGCGGGCAGGGCGGGTTGGTTATGTGACATGCCGCCAATGAGCATCGGCTCGCCCGATTTAAGCACCCACTCGGTAGAGGTCAAACTGGTGCGTGGCAAGATCAACGGTTCAAACCACTCGCCGCGCTCTATCCCTTCTACGCGCATCGTTTCCTCATCAATCACGGTTGTGACGGCAATCGTATCCACGTTGAGGAGTTGCTGCACTTTCTCAAACAGTAGCATCATCACGCGATCAATGTTGAGTTCCTGCGTGACGCTTACGCCTAATTCAAACAACGCGCCCAATTCCGTGCTGCGTTTGCTCGACTCGGCATAGAGGCGGCTGTTTTCAATTGTAATGGCTGTCTGATTGGCAATGGTTTGGGCGAGTTCGATCTCGCCCGAGTTGAAGTGTTTTTGTCTTCCGGGATCGATGTTGAACGTGCCGAGTAATTTGTTGCTGGCAATAAGCGGCACGACCAATAACGCTTTCGTGCCAACGCCCAGAAAATAATCGGCGATAGGTTTAAGCAGCAGATCGCTTTGGGCAACGTCGTCAATGATCACCGGCGAGAGTGTTTGGCGTAGGCGCTCGACCAGCGGGTTGCCCGAGAGTGGCAGCGCCGACGGCAGGTTGTCAAGCACAGGATCGCTGATCATCAGGCTGCTTCGATCATGATCCTCGTCGTGCATGATCGCTAAGACGCGCGCCGAGTTCACGGCATTACTCATTTCGTGCGCGGCGATCTCCAGAATGCGGTGGATGTCGAGCGAGGTGCTGAGTGAGGATGAAATGCGATTGAGCAGCGCCAAGCGTTGTGAGCGCTCGTTAAGATCGTGCGCGCGGCGGAGGCTGTCTTCATACAATCGGGCGTTATCGAGGGCGATTGCCGTCTGCGTGGCAAAGGCAATCGCCAACTCGGCGTGATGAGTGGAATAGAATCCCGTTTCTACTTTGTCGAAGGCGATCAACCCTAACGATTGACCTTTAACGATCAACGGCACGCCCAGCCAAGAACGGGTGCGGCTGATGATGCCTGCCGGGAATCGCCCATCGTTACGCACATCCGGAACAAGAGTTGCTTTGCCGCTCGCCGAGAGTTCTTTAAATAGTAAGCTGTCTTCGACCTGCACCACCAAGCCTAACTGTGTCTCGTCGTTGTCGAACCCTCGCGCGCCTGCCACGCGCAAAAATTCTTCCTCGCGCAGCCACAGTGTTGCCGTGTCGTACGGTATCACCCGTTTGATCTGCTCCAGCGTCAGGGCGATGACCTCCTCGCGCTGCAAAGCCGACGACACCACCCGCGCCGATTCGGCTAAGGCTTGCAGCTGTGTGGCGCGCTCGCGCACGTCGGCTTCTAAACGCGCTTGAGCCGTCACATCTTCCACCAACAGCACCACACCCGACACCATTCCGTCGCGCCGCAAGGGATAGCCGTAGAAGTTGGTGATCAACGGCGCCCCTTGTGGATCTGTGTCGCGGACGATCAAGCGGTCAATCGGCTGCCCGTTGTAGATCGCTTGTTGGATCGAATCGGCTAAACCGAGATCGTGATAGAGCGGGCGGAATTCAAACAGACTTTTGCCGATCAACATATTCGTCCAGCCAAATATTTGGCGCATCCAACCGTTGATGCTCAGCACACGGTTATCGGCGTCAAGGACAATCACACCTTGTTGTAGCGATTCAAACACCGACTCGCTGAATTCTTGCAGTTCGCGCGTTTCGCCATACAGCCGCGCGTTCTCTTCGGCGATGGTAGTTTGATCTTCGTAGAGCCGGATGTTTTCGAGCCCCACGCCTATCTGGTTACTGAGGATGGTGAATACGTCAATGTCTTCGCTGGAGAACGGCGCCAACTCTTGTTGACTGCCGATCAACGCCGCGCCGCTAATCGTCTGCGCCACCATGATCGGCACGCTGATAAATGATCGGATGCCCAAGGCTTTGATCAACTGCGACGCGCCCCAACCGTGCGGACTACATTCGCGATCTAACAACGGCGTGTGCAATTCCACCACCTGACTCATCGGGTTGAGCGAGACCAGAAGCGCATCAAGATCGGCGGGGTTGGTGACGGCGCCACCGATGGCGACAATGTGCAGTTGGCTGTGATCCACCACGCTGGTCAAACCGATCAAACAAATCTCCACGCTCATCTCGTTGACCGTCGCTTCGGCGACGCGCTGGAGCATTGCCTGTTCATCGCGCAGCTCTACTGTGCTGCTGGCGATGCGGTGCAGGGCAAGCAAACGTTTGGCGCGCACGTCGGTCTGCCCGATCAACGAACCGAGCTCTTGATCTTTGCGGGCAAGGGTGCGCGACACCGCATCCAGATCGCGGTACGACTTTTGCAATTCATCTAAACTCTTGCTCAACTTCGCCGTCTGATTTTCGGCGGATTGATACAGCCGCGCATTTTCAATTGCCAACGCTGCCTGATTGGCAAAAATTTCAATCGTCTCCACAGTGGATCGATCCGGCGCGCGGCGATCTTGCGGATCGTCCAGACTCATAATGCCTACGAACTGACCCCCCGAACCCAGCAACGGCACGAAGAAATAATCTTCGTCGTGCCAATACCCGGCGCCTCCCCACGACGATGTTGTGGTACGCACGCCACTTTGCTTCAACTCGGGCGGGGTTTGATCGTGAGGGATGTAATACGATTGGCTGATACGGAATTCCGGTTTAAAGCACGAAGCATAAATCGTCCAAGGTTGAGGAACACCCTTTAGAGAATCGAATGTCGAGAACTGCACCCCGGCGGCGGCGAGGCGATGCACCAAATTTGTTTCGGCGTCGAGTACGCTGATCAACACTTTGTTGTATCCAATGGTTTCTTGCACGCCAAAGGCAATCGCTTCCAGACTTGCTTCCAAAGGGTTGTCGGATCGAACCGTGCGTGAGATTTGCAAAAGTTGAGAGAGTTGATCGGCGCGGCGACGCAGCAGATCGCCGCGCTGCAATTGTTCTTCGTAGCGTTGGGTATTGCTCACGGCGACGGCAGCTTGCGCCGACAACGTTTGCAAAAAGTCGAGCATCACTTGATCGAAACTGTTCGGGCGGCGGCTGTGCAACTCGATCACGCCGACGGTGACACCTTGCGACAACACCGGCACCACGATCACCGAGCGGATGCCGTCGTGCGCCACAATCGGCTCCCGATCATTTACTGCCGTTAACTGGGCGAAAGCCTCCGCCGACTTTATATCGGGCAGCAGTTGACTCATCCCCGATAGCGCGACATTCATTTCGAGCGAATCAAGTTGTCGCTCGTCTTCTTGGCTGCGGCAACCGAGTCGCTTACTCGCTGTTGGCAGCGCCGCGCTTGTATCCAACAAAACAATGCTGCCGCAATCGGCGTGCGTGGCGCGCAGGGCTTCGGTATAAACGCTTTGCAAAAGATGATCGAGTTCCAGCGTTTGATTAAGTTCACGACCCAAACGGGTGAGGGCGGTCAACTGCTCAACACGGCGGCGCAGCGTTTCATCGGTGATAGAGGCGAGACGCTCCCGCGCCACTGCCGATGCCAGCTGCGCGGCAACCGTCTCCACTAAATTCACATCATTTCGCGCAAAGGCGCGCTCACGCCGTGTGCCTAACCACAGCTCGCCCATACTGTTGTCTTGGGCAATCAACGGCACAATGATCGCGCTCTCGACTCGATAATGTTCGACCACGCGCCGGTACATTTTTGTAATGCGGCGATCTCGGCTCGCGCGCCAAGTGTAAAACGGTTTGCGAAGGTAGGTCACGCTTAATTGAAACGAAGGATCCTCGGAACGTATATGAACAATTTCTGTTTCGCTAAAGTCCGCGCCGATCTCCGAGCCGCGCTGAGGCACCAGTTCGCCCTTGGCTTCGTCCAAAAGCAAGAGGATGCCGAAATCCACCGGCAGCAGTCCGGCGACGCGCTTCATCGCCTCACGATATATGTCTTCGAGCGGGCGGCTCGAGCCGGTGATCTCCGAGATTAAACGGATGGCTTCAGCGCGTTTGACGCGCTCTTCGGTTTCACGAACCAGACGCGCGTTGTCAATTAAGATCGCCGCCTGACCGGCATATATCTGGAGCAAGCGCGCGTCGTCATCGCCAAAGGGGGCGCCGCCGATTTTGTTGGAGACCTGCACGATGCCCAGCCGCGTGTTGCCTGCGGTGAGCGGCGCAATGAGCGTTGTCTTGACGCCGATGGTCTCCGCAAATTGCGTGAGACCGGCTTCAGCCACCAGCGGATCATTCGACACGTCATTGGTGTACCAAAATTCTTCGTTGTTCCAAAAATTTTCGGCGCGGCTGTGCGGCGTTAAAGGAATGCGATACAACTCCAGAAATGCGTCGGGGATGCCGCCATAAAAAGGCGCTTGGCTGATCAGGGCGCGCTCACTCTCGCTGTAAAGCAAAATGCCGCACAACTGCACGCCCATCAAATTAGCAATGCGTCCGGTCAGGCTGGCATTCAACTCGCGCGAGTTCGCCAGTGCCGAAGCCGTCTGTGCTACTTGCGCCAAACCGGAAAGTTCCGCCACCCGCATCTGCTGTTGATCAAAACGCTGTGCATTGCGAATGGCAATGACTGCCTGACCGGCAATAGTCTCGAGCAACTGCACATCTTGCGGCTGATAGCGATCCAGTTCAATCGAAGCGATCTCCAACGTCCCGACGAATTCGCGCTCCGTGCCATACAACAATGGCACGCCGACGATGGAACGCACAGGGAATTCGCTCGATTTAAGTTTTGGCTGCACGTCGAATCGCCGCTCGACATTGCCGATCAATATCGGAATTTTGTTGCGGGCGATCCAACCGCTGTAGCCTTCATCCAAATTGTAAGTCGGCGCTTTTTGATTGAGCGTAATAGTGTAGGCGCGATCCCCGCTCCGCGCACAAGGACGGATCACTTGCGCCCGCGGATCCCACAAATTGATCTCGGCAACGTCGAATTGAATGATGCGCTCGATGATCTGCAATGTGTTACTGGCAACCGTGTTGAGATTGAGGCTGGTAAAAAGGGTTTTGCTGATCTCGCCGACGGCGGCAATTGTCTGTGCCGAACTATCACCATCGCGCAGCTTTTCGAGCTGCGTGTTCTCGCGCAATGTAACCATAAACTGCGGCTGGTCACCCGGCATTCGCACCGACAGCGCTTCGAGCGGACGATTGCTGATGGTCAGCGTGGTCTGACCCTCGGCGGCGAAGAGATCGTACAGCGTGTCTGGCGGCTGTGCCATGCGCGCCATGCGGTTGAGGCTGGGCATCTCGAGTCCGGAGCCAAACATGAGCTTGGCGCGATTATTGGCGTAGATGATCTTCCCGCCACTCTGCGCTACCAGTACCGCGTCGTTGACGCTGCCTAAGGTTGAGGCGAAGGCGGACGCGGAATCGACCATCGGCGCGCGACCACGCGACACGATCTGCGCGCTCAGGTAAACCAGACTGAGCAAAATGCCGCCGCCGATCATCGCGGCGATAGCGATCCCAAGAGTGTTAGCGTCGTTCATCAGACTCTACGTTTTGAAAAAGAAAACGTAACTGCTCAACCGATTCGTCATTGCGAGCGCACTTCGCGAAGCAATCTCGCTTGCGCTATGAGATTGCTTCGTCGCAAAGAACGCTCCTCGCAATGACGCTGAGTAGTCACTCATTCGTTGTCAGTGCGTCGCGCTTCGGCGGCGAGTTCGGTGATCTCACGAATGTCGGAAAATTCTGTGGTCGCCGAGACGATCCCCACCGATAGAGTCATCAGCGACACTTTTTGTTCGGCGTCGCCGTCACCGTACGCCACCATGTAACCTTGTTCGCGGTCTATAAAGGAGTAATGCGTTTTCACCTCTTCGGCGAAGCGACTCTTAAGTCGCGCCTTGATCGTTTCGGCGTTTGCCAACGTCGAGATGATGACAAAATTTTCGCCGCCGGGGTGACCGATGAAATCGTTGGACGTGCCTTTCTCGTCCACCACTTCGCGGATAACCAGCGCGGCGAAGCGCAGCGCCTCATCGCCCGCCACAAAGCCATACACTTCTTTAAATGGATTGAAGTAATTGATCTTGCAATCAATGAACGCCCAATCGTGCGAGCGCATCAGCTTACGCAGTTCGTCCTCTATTAATTTACCGGCAGGCAAACCCGAGCGAGGGTCGGAGAGGTTTTGAACTTGCGCGCGGGCAATGGCATTCTGCACGCGCAGTTTAAGTTCCTCAATGTCGAACGGCTTGGTGATGTAATCGTCCGCGCCCAATTCCAACCCGGCGATGCGATCAGAACGCTCGTCCTTCTGCGTCAGAAAAATAATGGGGATGTGACTCGTGCGCGGCGTCTGGCGCAGCTGCTTGCAGATGGCGTAGCCATCCATATCGGGCAGCATGATGTCCAGAATAATTAAATGCGGAAGCTGTTGACGCGCCATTGTCAACGCTTCGTTGCCGCGCGCGGCGACGTTAATATCGAAGCCTTGCCCGCCAAAATAAATCCTCAGCATATTCGAGATGTCGAAGTCGTCTTCGACGATCAAAATTCTGCCTTTAGCCATAAAACATCCTCCTTAAATATCTAATCACCACGACGACGAGGGCTCTTCGCCCGCGCGCGGGTACAACCGTTGATGTGTTGAGGCATTTTTTAATTTGTGATGATCGCTTTCCTCGTACATCACATTCTTGGCGATCACCCGCCTCTCCGGTGAGGCAAACAGCACCACGTCACTTTCAATGGTGCGCGCCGGATAAATGATCAAGCCACTGCCGATTCGACAATTGTGACCGACACACCCGCCTAACACCGGACGATTCGACTCGGCCAGGATGCCGTCTCCGTTTAATGCCCGTATCGGCGCGGGCAGCAGGTTGTAGTCGGTGAAGGTGTTGCCGGCGCCGATGAACGTTTTGCGCCCGATGACGCACATTTGCAAACAGGTGTTTTGCGCCACCATCGAATTTTCCATGAGAGTCGTTAAATACAACGAAGCGCGGAACGGCAAGAAATTATTGTCGCCGACCACACTTAACATCAACTGACATCCTTGCGCGATAGTCGTGTTGCTGCCGATGATGCAGTTGTCAATCACCACGCCTGCTTCGATGTTGACGTTGTCGCCGATCGTCGTCGGACCCATAATCACTGCGTGCGGGCTGATGGTGCAGTTGCGCCCGATCTTAACCAGCGTTGAACAGGACAACACCTGCTTCTGTTCGAGTAACGCTTGCCATAGCACTTGTAATTTAAAAAGAATGTCTTTGTTGATTCTATTTTCGACGCGCGCCCCGCGCGAGAACAACCCAAAGATGGCGTCGGCAATATGCAGATGCACCCAGCTCTCAATCGAGATCAAACTACGCAGCGGCACCTGATACGTCAGTTCGCCCTTCTCGCTCGCCATATATTCGGGGATGCGGTAGTAACCGATCTCGCGCGATTCGAAATCAATGATTAAAGGTTCTGCGTCAGTTGTGGGTCCATTGGGGAAGTACCACAGGTCGGCGAGATACAGATCGCCTTGTTGGGTGTAACCTGTGGCGAGGGGCAGCGCGTGCTGCATGAAGGCGCGGTTGTCTTTGCTAAACGCCGCGCGTCGCGCCTTGCGCGATCTCTTGGCTTCGTTCAAAAAGCGATCAATATAGCCTTTGTCAAAACACAAATTATCACGATAGACAATTTGCTCCACCGGTTCATTCGGCACGTCTTCGAAACGCCCCGTCTCCACATCGCGTTCTTCGGTCGTGTAGGGCGCCAACAGATCGCGTTGATTCAACCAAAGCGGTTTGTTCTGAATACGCAGATCGCGCGCGATTTCATTAAAAGGGGCGATGAAATGAGAGTGACGAAGGATAACTTTTCGCATAAAGGCGTGACGCACCTATCATTATCTACGACTATGTCACAGATGCCCACCCCGTTACAGTTTCAAAATACTGACAAGGCGGCAATGGAATGGTAACGCAAATAGTTTGTTTGTGCCAATAGCCGCCACGATATTTTAATAAAATTTAAGGGCGACTGCCTTGCGGCATGTCGCCCTTAGATGATTTCCTTTTGTTGATTCGTCATCAGTCCAGCGGCTTCTTGTCAATCAAAATCGTGCAAGCCTCTCCGCCGGTTGCCACACACTCAATCTCCTGCACCGAAAAAGTTTTGCCGCCGCTTACCCAGTACAAGGCTTCTTGAATGATCCCCACCGCCAAGTTACAACACGGGGCTTCTGCTTTTCGCTCCCAACAGATCGGGCAGCGATCAATGTGCCACAAAATTTTCTCGTCGTCCTCGCTCAACCGCACCACTTGATCCGAATACTTGTTAAACGTATCGGCGAATACTTCCGAGCCTACTTTGAGTTTCATATTTAAAGGCAACAAGCGGAAGGTCAGGTCGGCGATGCCCAACACCGGACCAAACTCTTTCAATCCATATTTAAAGCAGGCGCGTCCGGCGCGTAAAGCGAGTCCGCGCCCGCCGCGAGGACCGTACATATCGTCTAAGGCTTTTTGGATGGCGCTGACATCGTTGAAACTGAATTGCCGATCCAAATTGTTAGGCGGGTAGTTGCCGATCAGATGCCGCATCTTGGAAAGATTCAACACGGCGTTCACGCCGTTGCGCCCCATGATCTCTTGCATCGCCAATAATACGATGCGCCCGATCTTATTAGGGTAATAATACGTTGGACTACTATCTTGTCCGTTCATTGTTCATTGTTTCATCGCTCATCGTTCATTCTTCATTGTCTCATTGTTCATTGTTTCATCGCTCATCGTTCATTCTTCATTGTTCATTGTTTCATTCTTCTACTTGCCGTCCAAAAAATCTTTCAACACGCCGACAAAGCGTTCGGGTTCATCGCCGCTTCCGTAAATGCCCAACGTCGGCACGCCAATCTCACTCAAACGCGGGCGCAGATCGGTGCGGTGCAAACTCCGGATTGAAGCGAAGAACGATTCCAATGTCGTCTTGGAGAGATCGCGCTCCTGCATTCGGTACCACTCATCCGGATTCTTATTGACGATCAACCTTGAGAAGGTTTTCAAACCCAAGCGCAGTAAGACAGGCAGATTGTAAATGAGAGAAGCGATATGGCGATGCCCGGCGAGTTTGAGCAATGGATTAAGAGAAGAACCAACGATGGGGGAACCAACAACCGCAATTTTTTGCGCGCGGCGTGGATTATTGATCGCCGTGCTTAAACTGACCGTGCCTCCCATGCTGTGTCCCACCAGTGGCGCCGACTCGATCCCCATGCGCGACATAAACTCCTCCACCAGTGATACAAAGTCGGACATCACGTAACTGTCAAGTTTCTTGCCCGATTCACCGAACCCCCAAAAATCGAGAGCGTAAGTGCGGTAACTCTTCCCCAGCACTTCCATCGTCGGCTGCCACAATCCCCATGAACCTAGCCAACCGTGCAGCAAAACAACCGGCTTGCCCGATCCGTAAGTCTCGTAATGAACGATGCCGTGCTCAGTGACAATAGAGCTCACAACCCGCAATTCCTGCGCGACTCATTTTTCCATTTCAGCCAGGATGCTGTACAACAATTCCAGCAAAACATTCTTCACACTATCACGGTTGGTTGCCACGCACGGCAAAAGTTTGACATTGGGATCCAGCCGCAAGGCGATACGCATATCTTCCGGCGTCCACGCCTCAGGATGATCTTGTTTGTTGGCGGCGACCACGTACGGTGTCGGGGCGTAGGCGCGGAAAGTTTCAAGGATGCTCTTCGCCTCGCGGAACGTTTCGGGACGGGAACTGTCCACCATCACCACAAACCCCAACATACCCTCCGACAGAATCTCCCACATGAAATCGAATCGTCGCTGCCCGGGCGTGCCGAAGAGATACAAGATCAAATCGTTGTCTACGGTGATGCGGCCAAAATCCATAGCCACCGTCGTTTGATCTTTAACTTTTTCCGCTTCCGACGTCACCTTGCGTTCGGTTTTCACCACGTCAATTTCACTGATCGTGCCGATGAACTGAGTTTTGCCCGATGAGTAGGGACCGGTGACAACCATTTTGACAGTTTGCATTCGTGTCTATCCTCTCAAAATAATTGCGTCTGTCATTGCGAGCGTTTTCTGCGAAGCAATCTCTGCGCGAAATTCGAGATTGCTTCTCGAAGACTCGCAATGACGTTTGAGTTGCATTACAAAGATCGAATTCTCGAAATCAACTTGTTAACCAGCGACTTCTCTTGTTCTTTTGCTTCCGCCGTCAGCGGCTTGCGCGTTGGCACATTGCCCAGAGGTCGTGTGCTAATGGGCCTCACCAAGTCCACCAAACCGGCTTGCAGCAATCCGTAGACGATCTTACGCACGTCCAAATCGCTCATATTATTTGTCTTGGCGATCTGCTTGATGCTGTTCTTGGGATCAATATACGAAACAACCTTCCACTCTTCCACGCTCAAATTAAGATTCTTCAAACGCTCCGGCTTATCCACGAACTTCAACGCCATATCCAGATTCGGGATTTCGTCCTGCAGCTGCTCCCACTCGCGCAGGCGGCGCGACCCCTCGATGATCACATTATCCAATTCAATGGGAACGGTGATGCGTCCGGCAGGCGGTGCGCCCGTTGCATCAAAATTAAAAAGACCCTCGACCCATGAAAAGAGTCGAAAGGTAATGTCGAGCGTATTTTGTTTGATACTTTGCAGAATGTCGGCTTGGGTGACGTAACCGGCGTTAATAAGCAGCAACCCCAGCGCCTTATCGTTCGCCGATTCGGGGCGCTGCTTAAGCGACTGCGCTTGTTGATCGTTCAACTTGCCAACCTTGCGCAACACCAAAGGCAAACTTCCATCCTCAGTTCCCATTTGGGCGTAGACTAACTTGCCTTCGCGGAAACACATTTGTGCCGCTTCGGTGGGTCCTTCGATGGTCAGCGTGCCGGTCTTCTTCGCCAGATTGACCAAATTAAGTAATTGAGTAGTGCTAAAATCTCGCAGGTTGCCTCGGAGTGGCATGTGTTTCCTCGACCATCGCTCGTGATGAAGTCTCGGAGATTATACCTGTGTATACGTCGCCAGTCAAAGAAATGTGACTAACAATGCAAAGATTCTTTCGTGTGATGCTGATTTCTTTTTTGATCACTTCGTGTGATAACCGATTGGATGCGCCGCCCACTTTTGTGATCACCCTCCCACCTTTAGTGGCGACGAAGAGTCCGCTTCCCTCACCCACCGTCGCCGCGCCGCCGACTCTCACGCGCACGGTGACGCCGACTCTCACCCTCACCCCGACTCTCGTGCCGACTCTGACGCCGCCACCCACACCGAACACCATTTTTGGTCCGGACGAATTTCCCTTCAACGTTAATCCACTGACCGGCGAAGCACTGCCCGATCCAGCGCTGTTAAATCGCCGACCACTGGCGATCAAAATCTCTAACTACCCCGATTGCGTTCGCCCGCAGCACGGGTTGTCACTTGCCGATCTGGTCTTTGAGCATTATGCCGAAGGCGGCAGCACACGCTTCACAGCGATCTTCTACAGCCGCGACGCGCCGCAAGTCGGATCGATCCGCTCGGTGCGGCTCATTGACCTCGAACTCCCGGCGATGTATCGCGCCGCGCTAGCTTTTTCGGGCGCGAGTGACGGTGTATTGCGAAAACTTAAAGAGGTTGACTTCAAAGATTGGATCATCTCACCGGAGTTTGAACCGTTTCACCCCGCCTTCTATCGCGTGGCGCGCGAGACGCTTACAAAAAACTGCCAACGCCAAGAACACACGTTATTCACTGGCACACAACGTTTGTGGGACGACGCCAACAAAAAAGGAATCAACACGCGACAAGAGTTAAAGGGCATGAGGTTCGACCCGGTGCCGCCAGCGGATGGTCAGCCTGCCAAAATTGTATCCGCCACCTACAGCGATTCGTTTGCCGCGTGGAGTTACAGCGAGCCGGTTGGGCGATATTTCCGGTACGCCGATGGTGAGCCTCATATAGACGCTCTCAACTCAACCCACATCAGCGCCGCCAACGTGATCATCGTCTTTGCCCATCACCAGCCGACGGATATTTTAGAGGACGCCACCGGCTACGACCCCATCACCAAAACAGGCGGCAGCTATTCATTGGAAGTGCAATTGTGGGGGAGTGGACCCGCGCTCATCGTCCGCGACGGGTTGTTGTATCACGCAACGTGGAACCGCAAAGATCGCTTCGGCGTTTTAAGTTTTACGGATTCATCGGGCAAAGTTTTCCCGCTCAAACCGGGCACCACCTGGGTCGAACTGGTTAATCTCACCTCGCCCATCACCCAACAAAATGCCTCGTGGCGCATTGTGCCCAACAAACCAACGCCGATGCCGTAACCTATTTTGATTACTACATTTATTTTTTGATGAGAAGGGCGTATAGATTCGCCATCGTATCCCATGCCAAATGGAAATCGCCAAGAGCGACTTGTGTTCCACCTTCGGGCATCGCGGGATCATTAAGAATCACCAGATCATTTTCTATGCCAATTACAATAACGGCGTGAGCCGTCGGCTGATTCCAATAAGGGAG
>JACRLA010000262.1:0-886 GCA_016215145.1 Chloroflexota bacterium | reverse complement strand
TTCGCGCGTGTGAACAAGCGCAATCGGCGGAATGTTTTGCGATAATGCAGATCGAAGATCATCTATCTCGCCCTCCTTATACACAACCTCAAGGGTATTGGATGCTAACGAGCGCAAGCGTGAAGCCGGAGTGCCAACGCCGGTGATTGTTTGAAGTTTTTTTGCGAGTGATTCTTGCGTTTGCTCAATTCCCCAATAGGCTAATACCATTTGCGCGCAGGCTGGAACACACCAACCATCTTCAAGTTGAGTCTTATGCGGCACTGACGGCATGTTTTGCATTTTCAAGAATCTCCTCCCTCAATTTTTCACTCACATTTATTTCGCCATCCTCCACATTCACATCTATTACGCCTACGCTGCCTACTTCGCCCACTTTAGATGAGGTAAGGATAATTGGCACGCGCCACACGGTTTGTTTGCCAATGACAAGAGTTGGTTCGCCACCCACTAGCATATTACCTACTTCACTGACAACCCATGCCGTGACTCGTCGCCGAGCTGTTTGCGAGTCTATATTGATGGTGGCATCAATAGAAATGACGATGTTGAGTGTATGCGCGTCGCGCACCCCGCCGCCCGTTAGAGAAATAGTAGTTTGTGTCATAGTCGGACTCCTTACATGAGGATAAACGAGAGCGAATGATTTAGCAATATGCAAAATTAATAGCTACTCGACTACCAGATCACTCGACTATAATACGCCCCATCTCACTAACCGTTTAGAAAGGTCTCCATAATGTTTCGCCGTCTTACCGCGTTCTCTCTCGCGCTTACATTTATTCTCGTCGCTTGCGGTTCTGATCAAACACCGTTGCCGACGGTCTCCGCGCCGCCGGTTGTTAAGATCACACCCGGCGTGCCGCCGACTGCCACTCAACCCCCT
>JACRLA010000091.1 GCA_016215145.1 Chloroflexota bacterium | reverse complement strand
TCTTGCTCCCTCGAATCTTCTCCCGCGAAAACGTTTGGGCGAACCTCCTGTGCCTCATCGTGATCGCCCTCCTCCTCTTCACCGCCGAT
Source organism: Chloroflexota bacterium (assembly GCA_016215145.1). Classification (GTDB taxonomy): domain Bacteria; phylum Chloroflexota; class Anaerolineae; order Anaerolineales; family VGOW01; genus VGOW01. The sequence goes on along the minus strand of JACRLA010000091.1, from coordinate 10,652 downwards.
AATTCCCCAGCGTGGATATATCAAGGATTTTAAAATTCAAAATTCAAAATTCAAAATACCAGATCCCAAAATCCCAACCACCAAACCACCCAACTATCCAACTACCCAACTACCCAACCACCCAACTACCCAACTACCCAACCACCTAACCACCCCCACCCAACCACCCCATGTCCCTCCTCCATCTCAGCCTCTTCGCCCTCGCAGCGCTCATCATCCGTGTTGCCTCGCGCGGGCGCAGTTGGGCGATGTTCGTCGTCAGCCTCTTGGCGATTTATTTTCTTCAACCCGTCACCGCAATTCAATATCTCGATTTTTGGTTGCCCACGCTCACACTCGCGCTGATTGGATTCGTGTACGCCGTCAATCGCTCTTCAAACGATTCCACGCGCGACGACCTGATCACCGCCCTCGTTGCTATTTTGATTCTGCTTGCGCTCGGATCGCTACGCTACTTTGATTCGATCTGCTGTCCGACTCCCTCCACGCCGCCCGACCTGTGGCGGATCGCCATCGTTCTCGGTGTCGCCGCCGTGATCGCGGTTGCCATCATCCGTTTTGCGCCGAACAACCCACGACTCGCTTCTATCTTTTTTATTCTCCTCATCGTTTTACTTCTCATCATCAAAACCGAACCACTGGCGCGCGGCGTAAGCGCGATGATTCGATCTGCGTTGGGGCGCGATGTGTCACTGGCGAGCGCGGCTGACGTGCAGTGGCTCGGCTTCTCCTACATCGCCTTTCGTTTGATGCACATTTTGCGTGAGCGATCCAATCCGCGTTTCCCCAAACTGACTCTGCGCGAATACATTAACTACGTCATCTTCTTTCCGTCATTCACTGCCGGTCCCATTGATCGCGCGGATCGATTCATCAAAGATGCGCGCGCCCCGCTCGCCGAGTCCGCGCCCGACGTGGTGGAGGGTGGACGACGGATCATGGTCGGGGCGTTTAAAAAATTTGTCATCGCCGACACGCTGGCGATCATCTCCTTGAACGGACTCAACGCGGCGCAAGTTCTCTCTCCATTTTGGGCTTGGATTTTGCTTTACGCTTTCACGTTGCGAATCTATTTTGACTTCGGCGGCTACACCGATATTGCCGTTGGGGTGGGGCGCATCATGGGAATCAAACTGCCTGAAAATTTCGACGCGCCCTACTTCAAAAGTGACCTCACAACTTTTTGGAACAGTTGGCACATCACGCTGACGCAGTGGGTTCGATCTTACTTCTTCAATCCGCTCACTCGCGCTTTGCGATCTCGATCTATGGCGATGCCGTTGATCATCGTCATCGGTCAACTTGGCACCATGCTGCTCATCGGTTTGTGGCACGGAGTCACCTGGAATTTTATTGCTTGGGGATTGTGGCACGGCATTGGGCTTTACGCTCACAATCGCTATCTCGATTTTATGAAGCCGCGACTCGTCGCACTTGATAATCGCCCTCAACTTAAACGTCTCGCCGATGCGCTCGGCACGGCGATCACTTTTCATTATGTTGCACTCGGTTGGGTGTGGTTTGCGCTGCCAAATGTAGAACTGTCGTTAAGAGTGTTTGGAAAATTATTTAATTTGTAATGCGGATTAGAGATGCTGACTCTTCTACACTTTCTGGACTTACGCAAGACACATCGCGTCATTGCGAGGAGCGTTCTCCGCGACGAAGCAATCTCATAGCGCGACCGAGATTGCTTCGCGAAGTGCGCTCGCAATGACGGAGTGGCTGAGTAGTTACTCTTTCTGATGAATTATCGTTTCCTCCTCAACGTTTTTCTTCGCGCCCTACTTCTTTTCATCATCGCCAACATTTTTTTCGTGGCGTTTGAACCGCTCCCCGTACTCGGTAAGATTTCGGCGTACAACGTCGTCTTTAACGGCAGGCAACGTTTGCCCTTTGGCGAGACTCCCGACAAAGCATACAACTTCAGCCTGTTCAATCTTGAGGCAATGATTCTCTCGCACGAGATCGCCGCCGCCAAAAAAGAGTCGGATGAGTATCGAGTCATTTTCATCGGCGACTCATCTACGTGGGGTACGCTGTTGAAGAACGACGAGACATTAAGCGGAACCATCAACGCCGCCAAGTTAAAAACAAAAGACGGGCGCACGGTGCGCGCTTTCAATCTCGGCTACCCCAGCATGTCGCTGGCGAAAGATTTGATGATCCTCTCGCTCGTCACCCGTTATCAACCTGATCTGATCGTCTGGGCGTTCACGCTGGAATCGTTTCCGCGCTCGCGGCAATTGGCTTCCCCGCTTGTCGCCAACAACCCAACGGTGATGCGGACTCTGATTAATCAACATTCACTTAAGTTGAACGTGGATGATCCGCAGTTCGTCAATCTCACGTTGTGGGATAAAACGATCATCGGTCAACGCCGACCTTTAGCCGATCTGTTTCGTTTGCAGATGTATGGCGTGATGTGGGCGGCGACGGGCATTGATCAATACTATCCAGAGAAATATCAATTGCGCGCCGACGATCTACAAAGCGATGTGGAGTTTTACGGATTGAAGCCGCCGAAGTTAAATGAAAATGATCTGGCGTTGGATGTGTTGAGCGCCGGTGCTGTCGCCGTTGGCGGCGTCCCCGTAGTATTCGTCAACGAACCGATCTTCATCAGCGCGGGCAAGAATAGCGACGCGCGCTACAATTTTTTTTATCCAAAGTGGGCTTACGATGATTTTCGTTTGATGGTCGAAGCGCAGATGAAAACAAAAAATTGGCGTTATGTGGATGTGTGGAACATGATCGCGCCGAAGGAGTTCACCAACAGCGCGGTGCATGTTACGCCCAAAGCATCGGGTGTGGTGGCGGCGAAAGTGGGGGAAGAAATTTTGCGAATGGCAGAGGGTAGATAGCGGATGGCGATCAGCGTTCAGGGTTTAAAAGCAGAACGCTGAATGCGCTGAGTACACTGATAGTCGCTGACATAAAAAAGAAACAGCGTTCGTCAGCGAAGATCAGCGACATCAGCGTTCAAAGGTTTAAAAGCAGAACGTAATGATATTAAATTGACTATAATTGATTTGGGTGATAATTGAAATGAAAATTCCTAAACAAATTTTGTCGTTCACGTTGATCGTGATCACGTCTTCACTCTTGTTTGTGCCGATGATGTTGGCGCAAGCGCGCGACCCGGACCCGATGGACGATCCAGCCTACGGGTTTGTTCCGCCGAGCTATCTCACTCAGGTCACGGCGGCGACACCGTCCTCGTCGGCGGCAACAACGGTGTCGGCGACACCGTTGAATGTGCCAAAGGTGGAGCTAACCGTCAGCGCTAAGGCGCGCGAGATTTATCAATTCGGTTTGAAGCTGGGCAACAATGCTAAAGCGTTTTCAAAAGTAGGCGATTGTATGTCTACCACGCCGTTCTTTTTGGTGCCGTTTGATAATTCCAAACAATATCGCTTGCCGCAGAATTTAACTTCACTGCAAGAGACGGTGGACAATTTTAGCGGATCGTTTTCGCGCACCAGCGTGGCGGCGCGAGATGGCTTTAGCGCGGCGTCACTGCTCAATCCGCTTTGGTCGGACCCCAACGCTTGCGGGCGCACCGAGGGTCCGCTTAATTGCGAATTGCGACTCAACAAACCCAGCATGGTGATCGTTAGTTTGGGGACGAATGGAATTTGGTTGACGGGCGAATCGTTCGAAGACTACATGCGCGAGTTGTTGAACGCGATGATCAAGCGCGGCGTTCTCCCGATCCTCAGCACCAAAGCCGATAATGTCGAAGGTGATGGACGTTTCAATGCGATCATTATTAAGTTGGCGAAGGAATACGATCTGCCGCTGTGGGATTATTGGACTGGCGCGGCGTAAAGTAGATCACCCTCCCGAAGGTTCTAAAACCTTCGGGAGGGTGGTTGCAGATAACGAGGTCTGAATGTCACTTGCACAACGGCAGCGCATCTATTTTGCAATTTTGATTGTGATCATTGTGGGCGTTGTGGCAGTGGCAGCCACCATCTGGTTTCGTTACGGGCGGCAGTTTTTTGGTCCGTCGGAATTTATGAAAGGGGTGTCATACACAACGTGGTCGGCGCGCGCTTACGCTTCAGCCGAATCGGATACGACTCTGTCGCAAGTGATCAAGCCGATGGGGGTGACGTGGGTTTCGATCATCGTTACTTGCTATCAAGAGAAAGCCTCCTCGCGCGATATTAATTGCGGCACTAACAATACGCCGACGGACGAATCACTCAAGCACGCCATCCAATATGCGCGTCGTCAGGGGCTGCGGGTGATGCTTAAGCCGCACATTGATCTTTCTAACGATAAGACTCATTGGCGGGGTGATATTGAATTTGGAACGGATGACGCGGCCTGGCGCGTTTGGTTTGAGAACTATACCCGGATGATCGTCCGTTACGCGCAGATAGCTCAAGACAACGGGGTAGAGTATTTTGTCATCGGCACTGAACTGCAAGGCACGTCCCATCGCGCCGATCAATGGCGGGCGGTGATTAAAGCCGTGCGGGCTGTGTATAAAGGTTCTTTGACTTACGCCGCTAATGTGGAAGAGGAGCATGTCATTTCGTGGTGGGATGCGTTGGATGCGATTGGGATTGATGCCTATTATTCGTTGACGCCCGGCAACGATCCGAGTCTTGCCGATCTTAAAGCGGCGTGGTCGCCCATTGCCGATGATCTGGAGCAGCTCTCGCAAAAATGGAATCGTCCGATCATCTTTACCGAGATCGGGTATCGCAGTGTCAACGGGGCGAACAAGAATCCGTGGGACAGTGGCATGAGCGGCACGGTAGATTTACAAGAGCAGGCGGATTGTTATCGCGCGGTGTTTGAAGTGCTTAAAGATAAAGCGTGGTGGCGCGGCGCGTTTTGGTGGAATTGGGAGCCGAACCCGTCGGCGGGCGGCGCGCGTGATGTAGATTACACCGCCAACAACAAACCGGCAGAGGATGTCTTGCGGTTTTATTATGGGGCGGCAGCGCGCAACAAGTGATTTTAAACCTTTGAAGGCTGATGACGCTGATTGGCGCAGAGGAACGCTGATTCTTTTTTATATCAGCGATTTCAGCGGTCTGCTTTGATCCGTAATGATAAAGTTGCTGAGCAGTGACTCAAAAATAATCTTTCATCGTATCAGAGTACTAGACGAATCTACTCGTTGTAAAAAAAGTTTTACACTCGCCTCACAAGTTTTTACCCGAAAGTGACCCGCGATTTTCATCTCCACCCGACACTGGTAGTTGATGAAATCTTACGCCAAACTCTTCACCGCTGCACTCGCTCTTACGCTTTCGTTTACAACCGTGTTACCGGCATCGGCAACAGAACGTGCTGATCTTCCTCCTGCCTCTGCCTTTATGAAAGGCGTGGCATATACCGCGTGGTCGCGCACCGCGTATTCCTCATCAGGATCGAATCGAACGCTTTCGCAGCAGATCAAGCCGATGGGCGTGACATGGATTTCACTGCTGGTGACGTGTTATCAGGGAAAGGCGGCGTCCACTCAGATTGTTTGCGACAGCCGCAAAGGTTACACGCCCACCGACGAGTCATTAATCTACGTAATTCGTTACGCCCACAGTCTTGGGATGCGCGTGATGTTGAAGCCGCACGTTGATCTGACTAACGATCCAACGCAGTGGCGCGGCTCGATCAATTTTGGCGGGGACGAAGGCGCGTGGAAGGCGTGGTTCGATTCGTACACTCAATTCATCACGCATTACGCGGCGTTGGCGCAAACGGCGGGCGCAGATTATTTTGTGATCGGGACGGAGATGCAAGGCACGTCGCATCGCGCCGATCAATGGCGCGGGGTGATCAAGGCAGTGCGCGCTGTGTATAGCGGACCCGTTACTTACGCTGCTAACTGGGGCGAAGAAGAGAATGTGCAGTGGTGGGATGCGCTTGACGCGATTGGCGTGGACGCATTTTATAAATTAACGGAAGCCGACAACCCGACGGTTGGGGAGAGCGGCAAAGTTGGCACGGTGGATTTGCAGGAGCAAGCGGATTGTTATCAAGCGTTGTTTGAGACGTTCAATGGAAAATCGTGGTGGCGCGGCGTGTTCTGGTGGAATTGGGAACCGCTGCCCGATCAGGGTGGGGCAAAAGATCGCGGTTTCACCGCCAACAACAAACCGGCGGAGAACATTCTTCGGCTTTACTACGGCGCGTCGCCGCGCGCCAAGTAATTTTAAACCTTTTAAACCTTTTAACGCTGATGACGCTGATAAGCGCAGATGAACGCTGATTCTTTCTGGTCTTACGTATTCGGAAATAGTTCTTTGCAATTTCGGGTAATTACCCAGCCGCACAGTTTTGTCAACGAATAATAAAATCCGCTTCGCGTAAACGAATTCTCCGCGAGCGCAACGATATTCGTTTATTCGTTAGAAATTCGTTCACAGTAAAGGCTGAGCAGTTGCAATTTCGGAGTGATGTGGGGGCGGTTTTCTAAATCTGCTGCGCTTGCGAGCATTTTTCTGATCCTAACCATTCTCATTTATTTGAGATCGTCCTATTGTGATCAATCTTTGGGTGGATGCCAATCAACAATGATCCATGCGTGTCGTGCTTTGACTAACGACGGGCGATTTATATGAAGCGCGATCACAGTTGCTCGACCTGTTGGAGTTAATCCTTTAACATGAGTGCCGTCATCGTCCCATTCAAAATGTTCATTCCACTTTTGATGGCGTGGATTGAAGAGACGGACGATCTCTCCCGAGACTGGATCGAGCGCCGCAATGCGATTATTTTTATGATCGTTGCAGAGAGAACAGGCAAGCCAGAGATTATCTTCTTCTGTGAGTCCGCCGAGTGATTGTGGGATGAGGTGATCAATTTCCATCGGCGTTCCAACAATTGCTTCAGAGGTGAGACAGTAACCGCAACGTCGCTGTGCTTGTGTGGCGATTTTGTCTCGTAATTCTTTCGGAATGTAGCTACTCATGCCTGAGCGATTAATTCAGAAACATCATGACCACGTTTTTTGAGCAATGACGCCGCGTGAGCGCGAGTGAGCATCATTCGCTCGTATTGACGCATGAGTCCTTGAAGTGTTTGCGATTCAGACTCGGTCAACCCCTCGCGTTGACGTTTCAGATGCAGATTTTCAATTTGTTCTGCCGTTTCTGCGGCAAGATGACTACGTGCTGCGCGCCACAACGCTTCGTCGTCTAATAACGTTAAGGGTGTAATCGCTTCGCTGAGTTCAGGGGGAAGTTCATCAGAGATAGGGAGAGCCGTTGCGACAACATCTAGCAACTCGGCTTCAACCGTGCGATGAGACTGCTCTGCTCGATTCTTGATCAAGTTGTAGAGCGGAAGAGGGACATTGAGCATAATAGATTGAGCGACCATAGTTACCTCGTTGAGAATAGTTTATCACTGAATCCAAATCCCAAATTCCAAAAACTCAAATTCCCAATCTCCGATCTCTAACCCTCCAACCATCCAACAACCCAACCACCTACTTAAGAACATTCCTCCACACCGCATCGAGTGCTTGCAGCGCCGTTAAATTTCTCGTCGTCATTCCATATTTTAAATTCTCTGGCGCAAAGTCTGTAGAGTAACTGCTGTATGTTGGATGCACGCCATCCAAAGTCAACCCGTAGCTCGGTAGGGGTTGCAATGCCGCCCAATAATCCCACAACGGAATATCGTACTCGCGCGCCAAAGCTTTGATGATCGTGTTGAAGACCGGCACGCGCGCGCCGTCAGGGCGCCCCGTCATCGGCGGGATGGTGCTGATGACCGGAATGATCCCGCGTTGGATGGTGATCTCGATCACCTGCCGCAAGTTGCGTTCAAAGTTGCCCGTCGCCATCCCCGTCACATCATTCGTCCCAAACATGATCAGCGCAACCGACGGCCTCACGTAGCGATACTCACAGACCAACGGCGATTCGGTTGGGGCGCACAACGTCTTGTCGCCGTTGCCGGGTGTGGTGGACGAATGTGCCGACCAACCCACTTCGGCGGCGAGTGAGGTGTTGGCAAACGAGTTGCTGTCGCGGGCGATGTCTTGCAAATAATAATTCACCACCGGCGAAAGGTCTTGCTGATAACTTCGCAAATTGTATTGTTTGATTCCGAAGCCGTTCAAGAATGCCCCCGACACGGTGATGCTGTCGCCGACTTTTGAAAACACGTCGGCGCGGTTGCCGAGTCCGCGCCCGCTTAAGAAAATTTGGCGCGAGGTGTCGCTGACGCCGGAGATGAACGGATATTTTTCTGACGACTGCGGCGGCGGCGCGGTGGCAAGCGCCACTGCGGTTGGCGGCGTCACCGAGGTTGCCGTCACCACGCGCGTCTGCCCGGTCTCCGGAACAAAAGCAATGTTGAGCTGAGTCCGCACCCATTGCGCCGAGACCCAGCCCTTTTGTCCGTTGGGGGCGATCACTTCAAGCCATAAACTGTCGCGCGTGCGTCCGACGATCTTCAACGGCGTGAGAGGAGTCAACATCATGATCACCGTTTCGGCTTCGCTCGGACCACGACGCAACCGCAGCGCCGCCACTTCGGGCGCGACAAACGACACCGTTTGATCGGGTGACGGTGTCGACTCTGCGACGCGCTCCGTTGCGGGTATAATCAGCGTCTGCCCGACCAAAAGTTTATCGGGGTTGATGCCCGGGTTGGCGGTGATGATCGCTTCGAGTGTGATATTAAATTTTGCAGCGATGCCCCACAACGTATCACCCGCGACCACTTTGTAATTGAAGTGTGAGGGTGTGGGCGTGCGCCCGGCGGTTGCCGAAGTGGTGGGTGAGGCGACCACAACTTTGGGCGGCGGTTGGGTGTTGGTCACGCTGATGGTTGGCGTTGAGAAAAATGATTCTGGCGCCAGTGTGGCGTAAAAGCCAACCACAGAGATGATGGCACACAACAAAGCGCAGGCGGAAACTTCAAAAATGATTAATAGCGTTAGCTGACTTCGATCTTTCATATTGATATTCTACATGACTCGACGATTTGCTCGTTTGACATTAGCAAGTTTATTCTTCATCATGATCATCTTCGGCGGCGCGATGATCTTTTTTTCGCTTTCCTCTCAGGCGGATGCGACGGCGGTGGGGGCGATGCCGACGATTGCTTCCTTTGATGTGACTCCCAACTCGACTCATATTCCTACGGTGATGCCGCCAACCGCTGCGCCGCCGACTCTGGTTCAACCGACTCAGGCCGTGGCGCAGGTGGTGGCGGCAGCCGCAACCCCGATCACCTCGTGGCAAGATATGCCGGTGATCCCAACCATCAGTGAACGCACCAAACAGATTTATTTAAATGGTCAGCAAGCAAGAGGTAACACACCACGAGCATTTTCAAAAGTGGGCGATTGCGAAAGTTCGCCGAGTTGGTTCTTGGGTGATTTTGATAAAGGGTCGAACTATTTTAGTTTGGGCGATTACAAAAATTTGCGTCAAGTGATCACAAATTTTCAAGGATCGTACGCGCGGGTGAGTCTTGCCGCAAAATCGGGTTTCAGCGCGGCGGCGGTCTTCGCGCCGTTGTGGGCGAACCCGGAATTTTGCCGCACCAACGAATCGCCGTTAGCCTGTGAATATCGTTTGCATAAACCAAGCTACGCTTTCGTCATGCTTGGCACGAATGATTATTTGCAGCCCGCCGCCTTTGAAGATCAACTGCGATCCATTGTGCGTTATTCGATTAATAACGGCGTGGTGCCGATCTTGGCGACCAAAGCCGACAACCTTGAGAAGGACAATAGCATCAACGCCTCTATCGTCAAGGTTGCCATCGAGTTCGACGTGCCGTTGTGGAATTATTGGGCGGCGGTTAAAGATCTACCCGGTAGCGGCTTGCAAGAGGATAAAGTGCATCTGACGTGGGGACCGAATCAATTTGATGACCCCGCCAATATGAAGAAAGCCTGGCCCACGCGCAACCTGACCGCGCTACAAGTTTTAGATGTGGTGTGGAGGGGGGTCACGCAGTAGGTTTAAAACGTATTGCGTATTTCGTATTCTGTGATGCGTGATGCGTGATACGTATTTCGTATTTCGTATTCCGTGATGAACGATACGCGACACGCGATATGCCATAAGCGATACGCAATACGCTATACGTAATACGCGATAGTTTAGAAAAACTCTTTAAAGGTAAAACCATGTCCACCGAAATTAAAACCAAACTCTCTCAATACATTGCCAGAGAAATTCTCAAGAACCCCAAGCGCGTCATCAAAGATGACGAAGCGATCATCTCCAGCGGCATGATCGATTCTTTTCATCTGGTTGATCTCTCGCTCGTTGTCGAAAACGAATGCGGCGTGCGGATTGACGACTCGGAGTTAAACGAAGAAACGTTTGATACGATTGATCAATTGGCGGCGCTGATCGAAAGTCGCAAATAGCGGATAGCCTATCGCGTATAGCGTATCGCCCCTCGCACGTCACGTATCACGTATCACGCCATTTGCTATAAGCCATTTGCCATTCACTATCCGCCATCGTATGTCCACTCTTGCTCACCTTCTTAAATCCTCTTTCGAACAAGTTCCACAGCGCACAGCGATCACCCTTCAATATTCCAAGCAAGCCGATCAACCGATCACGTATCACGATCTGATTCGCGGTGGTATGAGTTATGCTCAAGCATTTCACGAAGCGAAGATCGATCCCGGTCATGTCGTCGTCTTGATC